>JAVBPD010000129.1:0-30219 GCA_031549885.1 Clostridiaceae bacterium | reverse complement strand
TGCGGCCACTTACTACTGTATATTCGTTATCACTTTCATTTTTTATGACAAGTAGGGGATTTATTATTGAAAAATGTTCAATAGATGAAATAAGGTCTAAAAATTCCTCATTATCTGGATAGTCAAAAAAATTAATAGAAGGGTCAATTTCCACAAGATTGTTTAAATTTATAAATCCTATGGTATTTGAATATTTAATTGTATCATTTAAAATTAATTCTTTTCTAATTTCATCACGGCTTTTAAAATTTTCTAACTCAATATCAAAGTTTAAATCTTCTATATTAATTTCATAGTCATATTCATTATCCATTTTTACACTCCACAAAATTATATGTACTTAATGTTTATGAGAGTAATTTTATAAATAGAACCTTAAATTTATCAATAAAAAAGAAATGAGGGCTGTGGCACTAATACAACAGCCCCATGACAATCTGTTTCAAGGCGCATCCACTTGAGGTCATCACAGTTGTTGTATTATTTCTTGGTATTTCTGGGTTGAACTCATAAAGACATCTCCTTTTTAAATGTAGTATAATACTTAGTATAATACTAAATATAATATAAAATTAAACACTGTATTTCAAGTCAATATACTTAGATATCAGTTTGCATTGTATCAATATTATTATTCATTAATTCCTTTGAAAATAAATATCCAACATCTTTTTTTATAAAACCAACAGAGGTATAAAGAGCTTGAGATGCTACATTATTAATTCCTGTGCTAACAAAAACACAATCCATTCCTGTATTTTTAATCTTATCAAAACCAAATTGAAGTGCTCGTTTCATAATTCGTTGTCTTCTGTATTCTTCTCTACAAGCTACTGGCTCAAGAAGCACAGTTTTACTTTTTTCATCAAACCATAATGTAAAAAATCCAATAAAATTATTGGTTTTTTCATGACGAATTACATAGTCTAGAGAATTTTTATATCCACTAGAATTTATATAATTAATATATTGTTCTATAGAAATATCAAATCCCATAGGAATTGAAGCATATTTAACACGTTCCTCTAAATCATCTTCTTTAAATAATGAAATCGAAAAGTCTAAATTAGGGTTTTGTATTTTATATTTATCTAAATCTAAAATTCCATGAAATCTTTTTTCACATTCTTTAGTATAACCATGGTTTATTAATGCTTTGCACAATATTTCATTTGCACCATTTGGTATTATAGAAATTTTATGAATTCCATAAAGCAGTTTTTCGCTTAAATTTATTATTTCATCAACAAAAACTTCATATTCTGGAAGGGTACCAAAATCGTATTCAGCCTCATCAAGAAATGTTAATACATATCCAATTAAAGTTTCACTGTTATAAATTAATTTAGCATGATTATACATATAAGATACGCCATTGCCGCACATATAACTTTCAAAAGTAATGTCGCCTGTATGAAAATAGCAAGTTTTATATTTATTTAATTCAGATATAAGACTTATTATATCTATCAATAATTTTAGTTCATTTTCACAATTTATATTTTTTAAATGTAACATAGTGGTCCTCCCTAATAATTTAGATATGTACTATAATAATGTAAAACTAATTTGTTGATTCCACATTCCACAATCACCTGAAACTATAAGACGTTTAAAAAAAGGGTTGAAGTGTAATATACTTGATTTATAATTAAATTACGGCGCCGTAAATATGTTTGTATCCAAATTGGCTTTACTTGAAATTAGAAATATTTATTAAAAAAGTTATCACATTATGATTTTTGAGCTACATAAATAATATTCATTCCACAATCAAGAGTACCTTGTAGCTTTGTAAGCTCGATTTCTTTTTCCACAATTAAATTCCAAAACTCCTCATCTTGTCTAGCATTTTCCAATGCCATATTATCAGCTTGTGAAAAAAGCCCAGCTGAACTACGTTCCAAGACAATCAAAGGAAATTGTGCAAATAAAGCATCCATCTCTGTGCTTCTCATCATATGGACATAGTGTTTACTTGATACAGGATAATGTTCTTCATCTTGAACTCCAGTGTTAAATAACCATTTTGTAGCCTCAATTCCAAACTCGTTTTTTTCACGCCTAATACTGTCAAGATAATAGAGGGAAGCTCCTATGAAGCTCATTGCACCAATAATTAGAATTCCTCCAGGTTTTAGTATTCTAAGCATTTCTGCAAGTCCATCATTTTCTTTATCTAAGAGATAGTTAATTATACCACCAATGCAGATAACGCAATCAAAAGAGGAGTCTGGAAAAATACTCATTTCAAGTACATCTAAAACATGAAATGCTTTAATTTTGTCCAATAGCGATAACTCTTGCATCTTAGATTTATTAAATTCTATTTGATGACTTGATATATCTGTAACAGTTAAAGCTTCACACATTTTAACAATATCCTTTGTATATCTTCCAGAACCAGATCCTATCTCTAAAACCTTATTGGTTGGTTTGATATGACGCTTCAATATATCAAGATGTACTTCATATAAAAGTTTACCATGATAATCTTTTTCAAGGCGTATCCATTCGAGGTCATCACAGTTGTTATATCGATTTCTTGGTATTTCTGGATTGTAACTCATAAAAGTATCTCCTTATTTAATCAAAAATATCTTCTAAATTTATTTCTAGATCTTCAAAAACACCTGATTTTATTATTTTTGTATATGCTTTTTTATTTTCTTTAGGTAAATTATCAATTTCCCATTCTTCAAGAAGTGCAACAATTTTCTTTAACACATATTTTTTATTATTTAATATATATTGCTCTATGATTTTATTATTATAATCCACAAGTAAGTATTCTAATACACCTGATGCTTCATATTTCTCAAACTTTGTAGTTCTATCATATTCAAAAGTAGAAGGAGATAAAACTTCAACTATTAAAGTAAGTGCTCCTTCATAGCCTCTTTTACTAAATTTGTTTTTATCACAAACTATAAGAACATCAGGTAAAACAAAAGTATTATTATCTTCATTTAAATAAACTGCAAGCCCTTCAGAAAATACTTTACATTCTTTATGTTTTATATTCACATAATTTCTAAATATAAAATTTAAGTTTTCTACAGCTATAGCATGATAAAGAGTTGCAGGTGACATTAAATAAATTTTTCCATCTATCATCTCTTTTTTATACTTATCATAGCTTAAAGCATTACTATTCATTTTCACTCTCCTTTTTTACTCATCTATAAATTATGTTATATTTTATATAAAAATTATATTGTTATAAAATAAAAAACACAATGCAATTTTTATTGTATTATTCTATTATTTTTACAAGTTTAAATTAGGTATAAAGGGTAAGAACTTTTAGAAAAAAAGATGGTATTGTATATAAATATTATATGTGTTACAATATAAATATATTATTAGTATTAAAAAAGGTGGTGATAAAATTGGCAGATACCACTATTACCTTTAGGGCTGATGAACAAATTAAAAAGGACTTTGAACAAGTTTGCGGTCAAATTGGTATGAACATGTCAACTGCTTTTAATGTTTTTATGCGAGTTGCTATTAAAGAGCAAGGTTTTCCCATTGATTTAAGTAACACATCAAAGCAAGGAGTATTTCAAAAACGCCAAAAAAAAGCTGTTCAAGAATTTATTTTGAGTGTAAACGCTTTGGAAGATAATTTGACTGAGGCTGATTTTGCTGAACTAGAAGATGGGAAATATCGATTAAGGTTCAATAGGGAACTTGACTTATGATTTATGCTTTGGACTCAAACATTATTTCCTATTTACTCAAAAAAGATCAAAAGACCCAAAATAACTTTTTACAAGCTGTCAACAATGGTCATGAGTACATCATCCCACCGATGGTGTATTATGAAGTAAAACGTTGGCTTTTAATAAAAAACGCTGCTGTGCAATTGTCAGAGTTTGAAAAGCTTTGTCGCTACACTGTTAAAGTGGTAATGGATGAGTTTGCTTGGGAGAAAGCTATTGAAATTAGTGTGAATTTAACAAGAAAAGGTAAACCAATTGATGATGTAGATATTCTGATTGCTGCATATTGTATCACTAATGACTATGTACTAGTAACCAACAATACACGGCATTTTGAAGAGATAGACGGGCTGCAACATACCAATTGGAAAATATAAATTAAAAGGACGTAAAGTCCTTTTAAATATAGTATTATATTTTGTTTAATATAGTATAATGCTAAATTTAATGTTAGGCTTAATACTATGTTTTAAGTTAATATACTTAAGGCAAATTTGAACTTAATTTTATAAATAAATTGACACTTTAATGAAATCTTTAAAGAAAATGATATACATTAAAGATACAAGTTAATGTCCTGTAAATAAATAATAATCTCCAAAATATCTATGGCTACTGATTTTAAATCTCGTTTTATTATATTTTTATCTTTATCTGGATCAGAAAATGTAAATCTTCTTTGTTTTTCTTATGTTTTTTTCTAAACATTTATAGTGCTCCTTAAATATTTAGTGATTAGACTTTTTCATAATCATTATCATTATCCTTTTTATTCATATTTATCAATCACCTGTAAATAAATATAAAAATACGCTTTTAAAAATACCAATTACATTATTTAAATTTTTATATAAATTCTTCTTTCTTTTAAAGCTCTTAAATATAGATTTCTTATATTTTTTCTTTTTATGTTTTTTCTTAAACATTTAATCACCTTCATAGACAATAAATTTTGATTATATTTCCCAAAGGAAAAATTAATATTCAGCATTTTAATTTATATGATATAATTTGTACAAAAACAGAATAAGGAGGTGATTTTTTGAGCATTACTGTTTATGATTGTTTAAAATTAAAATCCTTAAGTAAAGCAAAAGTCATAGCTGGTGCAAATGGTCTTAACAATTTTGTTGTATCTGTTTCAGTTCTTGAATATGCAGTGCCTGAGTATTTATCAGATAATTACTTTAGAAACAACGAACTTGTAATTTCTGCGCTTATTTCCATAAAAGATGATGTAAAAGCACAATGTAATACCATTAAAATACTTCATGATGTGGGAGAAGTTGGCCTTATACTTTATTATGTTGGAAAATTTATTCCAAGTGTTCACCCAAGCCTTATAGAGGTGGCAGACAATTTAAATTTCCCCATTATTTGTATGCCTGAAAATAATTGTGATTTGCGCTACAGTGAGGTTATTTGCGATGTTATGGAAGCAATTTTTAACGATAAATTAAATGAAACATATTTTGTAGGAGAATTCATCGAAAGAATTTCAAAGTTAAATATTCATATGAGAACAATGGATTCAGTGCTTAGAATGTTAAGCGATAGGCTTCACTGCTTTATATTTCTTGCAGACAGAAATTATAACCTTCTTAGTCAAGCATTTTGGCCTAATGATGATATGCATATTGTAAATACAATATTGAATTATTTTAAGGAAAGTTTTTTAAAATTTAATAGCAATGATTATCTTTTTATTAATCACAAGGGTGAAACATTATATGTAAATAATCAATATGTTTTTATAGATTATGGTTTTGAGTTAAATTTAATAATTGGAAGCTCTAAACAAGATTTTACTATAGATGAGTGCAAACAATCTGCTGAAATAGTTAGGCTTTTTATCAATATATGGAGTCAAAATGAAGGAAATGAAAGAATTACAGAGCTTATGAAGGCAATTTTAAATGATGAGCCAATTAAGATGAGAAGGCTCGCAGAAATATTCAATATAAATGTTTCAAAGATTAACACCATGTGGATAATAAAAGCTAAACAGATAGACAATGAGAAGATTTTATTAATTCTTTCAGAGTTTTTAAAAATTGAAAATAAAATATTTATTGTAGATATTTTTGAAAAAAAAGTTGTAGCTTTTTTAGATGAAAATTCTTCTAAAAAGGCAATTGATTTGGCCCAGTCTTTTGCTTTAAAATTAAAAACCTTTAATATAAATGCGCCTATAGCAATTAGCAATAATCTAGAAAACACAGCAGATGTGAGAAAAAGTTATATATTTATAAATCAATATTTAAGCTATGCTATAAAAATTTTTCCTATAAAGACAATTCTCATAAATTCTGAAATTGATTTTTCATATGAATGCTTAAACATCATAAAAGAAGGGGAAAACTCTATAGATACATGCCTTGCCCATATAAAATTAATTAAGGAGGAAGATATAAAAACCCTATCTGTTTATCTTTTAGATGCAAACAACAGCGTAGATGAAACAGCAAAGTTTATGTTTGTCCATAAAAATACCATTAAATATCGCTTAAAAAAAATACGAGAAAAACTTGGTTATGATATTAATAAAATGCCTGAAGTATATAAGCTTTACTTAGCTGTAGCCACAAAAAGATTGCTTGAAAAAATTTGATTTTTAAGGTTTAAAATTTATTTTTATTTTTTTTGTCCTTTTGGACAAAGTATGTCTGCTTAATTTTGCCGTTTTAGTTATATACAATGAAAAATTATTTTTATATACTATTAAAAATAATTTTTTTAAAGGAAGTGAAAATGGTGAATAGTGAAGAAATTAAAAGGTTTAAGATTAAAGAAAGTGAGAGACAGTCTTGGTTTAGTTTAGCTATGATATGGACTGGGGCAATGGTGTGCATTCCTTGTTTAATGATTGGAGGGCTTTTAAGTTCAGGACTTACATTGTCAAATGTTGTTTTATCCACAGTAATAGGATATGGAATTGTTGTTTTTTATATGTGTTTTATGGGAATGGAAGCTTGTGATACTGGACTTCCCACAGTTATTTTAGCCCAAGGAGCTTTAGGGAAAAAAGGATCCAAATATATAATATCAATACTACTTGCAGTTGCATGTATAGGGTGGTTTGGCATTCAAGCAAGTGTATGTGGCAATTCTTTTTCTTCTATGATAAATGCTATTTCAGGAGTAAACATACCAGTGTGGTTATCATCTATTGTGTGGGGTGTGGTTATGCTTCTCACTGCAGTATATGGATATAATTCCATGAAATATTTAAATTTTGTAGCAGTACCTCTTCTCATAGGAATTTTAGCTTATAGCGCATATGCCACTTTTGCAAAATTTAATGCAATAGATGTTATACAAAAATTCACTCCTCCAAATCCTATATCGCTTGTTTCCGGGATAAGCCTTGTTGTGGCAACTTTTGCCTTAGGTGGGGTTATATCAGGTGATTACTCAAGATATGCTAGAAATAGAAAAGATGTAATAAAGTCAGGAGTTTTTGGAGTACTTCCTTCAGGTCTTGTAATAATTTTGCTTGGAGCCCTAATGTCTATGACAACAGGTAAATATGACATTAGCGAAGTTTTATCTGATTTGGGCATTCCAGTAATAGGACTTATTGCACTGATTTTAGCAACATGGACAACTAACGTAACAAATGCATATTCTGGAGGAATTGCTGTATCAGATTTATTTGGTGCATCAGAAAAGGGAAGAGGGCTAATGACTGCTATAGCTGGAATTATTGGAACGCTTCTTGCAGCTTTTGGATTCATGAATTATTTTACAAATTTTTTAAGCATTTTAACTGCTTTAATCCCTCCCGTTGCAGGAGTTGTAATTGCAAGTTATTGGATACTAGGAAAAGGTAAAAGGAAAAATTTAATAATTGATAGAGATTTTAATATTAGTGGGATTATTGCCTTTGCAATAGGTGCAATTTGTGCATATGTTACAGGTTCTATTTTTCCTGTCTTCATTGGCCCTATTAATGGAATTGTCATATCAATGTTATGTTTTATATTATTTGAAAAAACTATATTTAAAAAAGAAAGAAAAATTAAGGTAGGTAGTTATGAGAAAGATTAATATTGAAAATATCAATGACATTGCCCTTGGTGCTGCAGTTTTAGGATCAGGAGGAGGAGGAGACCCTTATATTGGCAAGTTAATTGCCATGGCTGCTATTGAAGAATGCGGTCCTGTAGTACTTCTTGATCCTGAGGAATTAGATGATGATGATTTAATAGTTCCCATTGCAATGATGGGAGCACCTACGATTTTATGTGAAAAAGCAATTAATGGAAATGAATATAAGGTTTTATATGAGACCATAAGTCAATTTTATGGCAAAAAAATAAAGGCTTTTATGCCAATTGAAGCAGGTGGAGTAAATAGCATGATGCCAATTGCAGCTTGTGCAAGGCTAAATATGCCTCTTGTTGATGCTGATGGAATGGGAAGAGCATTTCCTGAGCTTCAAATGGTGACTTTCACATTAGGTGGAGTAAATGCAACGCCTATGGCACTTACAGATGAGAAGGGCAATACTTGTATATTTAAAACAATATCAAATAAATGGACTGAAGAGCTTGCTCGTGCTGTTACAATGAGCGCTGGTGGATCTGTATCTGTTTCTCTATATATAGTTACTGGGGCTATATTAAAGAAGTATGGAATAAAAAATATTTTAACATATTCTGAGGAGCTTGGAAAATCAATAAGGACAATAAAGGATACTGAGGAAAATGAAACCTGTGAGGAAAAATTCTTAAAATCTACAAAAGGCTATGGTTTATTTAAAGGAAAAATTGTAGATGTTCAAAGAGAAGTAAAGGGAGCTTTTAATTTTGGAAATGTTTATTTAGAGGGGATAAGCGAATATAAAGGAAATTTAGCTAAAGTGTCATTTCAAAATGAAAATTTAGTAGCTTATGTAAATGATGAAATAGTGGCATCTACACCAGATTTAATTTGCTTAGTTGATTGTGAAACATTTTACCCTGTTACAACTGATGCGCTAAAATATGGAAAGAGAGTTTTTGTTGTTGGGCTTCCTTGTGATGATTTATGGAGGACAACAGAGGGTCTTGAGCTTGTTGGGCCAAAATATTTTGGTTATGATGTTGAATACATTTCTATTGAAGATAGGATAAAGAGGTGTGAAAATGTATAAAATTGGTATAGATGTAGGCGGAACGAACACAGATGCAGTTTTAATAGATGAAAATTTAAATGTGATTTCTAGCATAAAAACACCAACAACTACAGACGTATATGTAGGAATTGCTGAGGTTTTGCATAAAGTGTTAGATAATGCAAAGATACATCCAAATGAAGTTAAGCAAGCAATGCTTGGAACGACGCATTGTACCAATGCAATTGTGGAGAGAAAAGGCCTTACAAAAGTTGCACTTATAAGGATAGGTTCACCTGCAATGGATGGCATAATTCCAATGGTTGACTGGCCAAAAGAATTAAAAAAATATGTTCCTTATTTTACTCATGTAAAAGGCGGGTATGAGTTTAATGGAAGAGAAATAATGCCTTTTGATAAATTAAGTACAATAGAATTTTTAAAAAGCATAGAGGGAAAAGTGGACTCTGTTGCAATTTCTTGCGTGTTTTCACCAGTTCGTCATGAGCATGAGGATGAATGTGCTGATTTAATTTGTGAAATACTTGGAAATAATATTCAAATATCAAAATCTAGTGAAATTGGATCTTTAAGCTTTATTGAGAGAGAAAATGCCTGCATATTAAATGCATGTTTATATGATGTAACTAAGAATTTTATCAATGGATTTTCTAAAAGTTTAAAAGACGAAGGGATTTTAGATGCAGATATTTATTTAAGTCAAAACGATGGAACTTTAATGACCATTGATTTTGCTAAAAAGTATCCAATTTTGACAATAGCCTGTGGTCCTACAAATTCAATACGTGGAGCCTCTAACCTTAGCAAAATTGAAAATGCCATAGTAGTAGATGTAGGAGGTACTACCACTGATTTTGGAGTAATTCAAAACGCTTTTCCAAGGGAGAGCGGCATTGCTGTTATAATTGGAGGAGTTAGGACTAATTTTAGAATGCCAGATATATTGTCAATAGGCCTTGGAGGCGGAAGCATCGTTAGAGGCTTAAGCGATAATATAACTGTTGGCCCAGATAGCGTTGGCTATAAAATTACAGAGGAAGCTCTAGTGTTCGGCGGGAATACTTTAACTGCCACAGATATTGCTGTAAGGCTTGGAATGGCTGATATTGGCGATAAAAATTTAGTGTCTCATATAGATGAAGAGTATGCAAAAAAAGCTATGGCTAAAATTAAAGAAATGGTTGAAGAAAGCTTAGATAAGATGAAAACTAGCAATGAAAATTTAGATGTTATACTAGTAGGAGGCGGCTCTATTATAATACCTGATTCTTTGCAGGGGGCAAAATCAAGCATTAAGCCTGAAAATTTCAGCGTAGCAAATGCAATTGGTTCAGCAATATCAAAGATAAGTGGTGTATATGAGAAGCTTATATCATTTGATGAAATTAAAAGAGAAATTGCCATTGAAAATGGGAAAAAAGAGGCAACTAAAATGGCAATAGGTGCAGGCGCTATTTTAGAAACTGTAAAAATTATAGATATTGAAGATGTTCCTCTTGCTTATTATCCTGGAAATACAAGCCGCTTAAAGATAAAAGCAGCAGGGGATTTAAAGTAAAAATAGTATAGATAAAATGAAGCGTATAAATTAAAAGATGAAATTATTAACTTACACGCTTCATTTTATACTACATTACTTTTTTTATTCTTGTTATATCAAGATAGTTTTGTGCGGTAACTTCTTGAACTAGAAGCAGATTATTGTTTAAATCATTAACTTTTTGACTATTTTCTTTTACTGCTTTTTCAATGATTTCTGCCCTGCTTTTAAACTCATTTTTAATATCTAATAAATCTCTATCTATTTTATCATTTAAATTAATTATGCCTTCTGATAATAATATATCTGTATTCCTCATGTCCTCAAGTATTAAAAATATTTTATTAGTATCTTTTTTAATATCATCTTGATTTTCTTCTAATTGATTAATTTTTTCTAAGGTGTTATTTTGATTTTCTTCTAGTTGATTTAATTTATTTAAAATTTTGTTTAAAATTTCATTTTCCATTTTTAAATAGCTAATACCTCCCAAAGCATAAGCTTAACTTTGATTTTATAAGTATATATATTTTAAGCCATAATGAGAAGAATTTAAATATTTTTTTGCTTAATTATAATAACTTAATACCGCAAGCCTTTACATTTTGCCCTGGAAAATGAGTTCTTTTAATGCAATAATTCCCAAATATATTTATATTATTTTCTTTTGAAATTTTTAAAAGTGCTTCTCCATAGTTTTTAACATTTTCTATGGAAAAAGGAATAATTTCAATTAACTTTGCTTGATTTAATCCATTAGTCATTCTGCCACATAAAAATAATATTTCATCATCCATTTTAGAGCTTATATTCTTTAAAATATCATATGTGATTGGAGCTGAGAAATCTAAAAAAGTTTTTAATCCCATTATTTTTACATCTCCTACAGGATCAGCATAAGATATGACCTTTGCTCCATTTTTAAGCCCTTCATCTACAAATCTTAATATATAGTCCTTAATTTTTTCAAAAACTAAAAGTACATTTTCTTTTTCTTTTCTCATAGCCTTATAAAGTATGTTTATATCTATGAGAGATGATAAAAGAGTAAAGATACCATTTACATTTAAAATTACATCATTTTCTAAAGATAAAATTTTTACTGCATCAAGGACAGTTTTTATTCTTCCTGATGTAAAAGCTATATCGTAATCTATATTTAAAAGATCTGATACATTTTTATAAATGCACTCCTTAACCCTTGGACCAACTCTGTCATTGCCTAAATTAATTGCTCCACCTAGATGTTCAGCCTCAACAGTTAAGCAAAATGGAATATGGACAAAAGAATCGCATTTATGAATTTTAACTGCTTTTGAAAGCTTTATCATTTGATCAAGTTCAAAATGAACATTTGGGTAGATTATATTTTCTTTTTTTATAATTTCTTGTGACACCTTTTCTAAATCTTCAGAACCACATGCAAATGCTTCCATATTTAATCCTCCATTATTTAAATAAAAATTGAATTATTTCTCCTGATATAATGCTAATAAATATTAATATTGACGTTATTTTTAATGCCTCTTTTAATGGCTTTGTTTTAAAAATTATAAGTATTCCATAACCTGAATTTGCACATAATCCACTTATAAGCGCACCATAGCTAATTATTTTATTCATATGTGCCTCTATTAAAAATATTGAAGAGGCACAGCTTGGAATAAGACCTATAAAAGAAGTAATCACTGGTTGAAAAAAATTTGAGTCTTTAAGAAATTGATGTAAATTTTCAAGTCCTACATTTTCTATAACAAGGTTAATTATAAAAACAGTAATAAGAACATAAATAGAAATGTTAATTGTACTCTTTAAGCTTTTTAAGAATATGCTCTTTAAATTAAAATTTTCCTCACAAGTAATTTCTACTTCATATCTAATTAAACTTTTTTTTGTATCTTTTTTAAGTAAAAAATATAACGCTAAGCCAAATAAAATAGCTATGATAACCTTTGAAAGTATTAATTTTATTATAAAATTAATATTATAATGTCCTGATGCCACAATAATTGCTTCATCAGAGCTTGATAAAAATACTGTTATTAAAATAGATAGCCCTATTAATGATTTGCTAAAAAGTTCTGCAAATGAAACTGGTACACCACATTGAGGTATAACACCTAAAACTGCTCCAGTGAATATTCCATAAACAGAATCGTATGTTTTAACTTTTTTAAGTTTATTTACGATGATATCTGATAGCAGTATTACTAAAAACATTATTGGGATCATCTTTAATACATCGTTGAAGCTATCTAAAAAAACATCTAAAATTATTTCATACACCTCATTTTATTTACTTTTACTATAGTTTTCTTTTTCCAAATTAAGTCTAAGTTTTCTCTATTTAAATTTTTTCCTATAAAGCATATTTTACCACTTACATCCCAATCTACATGGGAAATTCTAAATGCTTTATTTGTATAGCTAAATTCATAATTTCCCTCTTCACATTTTAAAAATCCTTTTCCTCTTAAAACTTCTCCATATTCTCCATTGCTTAATTTATTTAAAGAATCTTCAAGATATTTTTTTGAAATTACTCCATTTATTTTTTTAGCATAGGTTGAAAATTTATTATCCCTACAAGACCTTTGATTTGGCTCTATCATTTCTTTAGCATAATCCAAAACATCAAGGTCATTTATATAACTGCTTAACTCATCTAAAGTTAAATCACCCCAATTTTTTACGACTATTTTAGCATCGCTATTTTTTTGTCTTACTGATTTTATTATTTTATTTAAGGTCTCTTCATCTATGTTTTGAGTTTTACTAAAAATAAGCTTTGTTGCATAAGTTATTTGATCATCAAAAAACTCACCAAATACATCGCATTGCTCAAGATAATTTTCACAGTCCACAATGGTTATAAGGGAATTTATTATAGAATTATTTGTAAATTCTTTCTTTAAAATTTTAACAATATCGCTTAAAATGCTAATTCCTGTTGGCTCAATGATTATTCTATCAGGTCTTGTATCTTCTAAGATTTTTTTCATGGCAAGTATAAAATCACCTTGCATAAGACAACATATACAACCTGTGGATATTTCTATCATTTTATATCCTTCTCTTTGAAGGATTTCGCCATCTATGCCAATTTCCCCAAATTCATTTTCAACTATAACTATATTTTCTTTGTTATATTCTTTAAGAAGTTTTTTAATAAATGTAGTTTTACCTGCACCTAAAAAACCTGAAACAATATCTATTTTTATCATTTTATCACCTTTAAAAACTTAATTCTTTTACAAAAAATTCTTGAAAATCATCACTGGTGGAAAGCTCCACTGGCTTTATTAAACTTTTTATTTCTCTCATTTCTAAAAGAGCATCTTCATTTAAAAGGGCAATTCTAGCTCCTTCAAGCGATGAATTTCCTACAAAGTAAATTTCCTTGTTATAGGATTTATCAATAATTCCAATCTCCTTTAAATTATTAAAATTTAAATGATATCCAAATGAACCAGCAATATATATTTCATCTAAATCATTATAAGATGCCATTGCTTCCGTTAATAACATTTTAATGCCTGTTGAAATAGCTCCTTTAGCAAGTTGTACTTGCCTTATATCACTTTGAGATAAGTATATATTTTCATTGATAAAATACTTCTTCTCCTTTACATCCATTAATTTTCCTGTTTTATTTATTATTTTCTTTTTAAGTAAAGCAGAAGTTAAGTCAATAAGCCCACTCCCGCAAATTCCTGTAGGAGGCTTGTCGCCAATAGTTTTAATTTGTATACTTCCCTCATCATCAAAATATGCTTTTTCTATGGCTCCCAATGTTGCTCTTTGACCACAGCTTATATTCATACCTTCAAGGGCAGGGCCTGCTGCTGTTGATGTCCCATAATATTGCCCTTTAATTTTTAAAATTATCTCACCATTAGTTCCAATATCTATATATAATATGTTTTTATCTTTCTTATAAAAATTTGTGGAAAAAATTCCTGCAACAATATCTCCACCTACATAGCTTGATATAGATGGCATTAATGTAATAATGGCATTTTCATTTATTTTAAGATCTTTAATTGAAAAATCTATAGAATCATCAAATATAGGGCGATATGGATTTTTTGATAGGCATTCAGGGTTTACACCTGCAAAAATATGTTGCATTATTGTATTTCCAGCTACAAAAATCCTGTATATATTTAAATTTGAAAATTTACCTTTAGTTAGCTCTTCAATTTTCTCATTTATTTTATCTATTACTGCTTTCTGCAAGATATAAATATTATCTCTATTTTCCATACAAAATGATACCCTTGTTAAGACATCATTGCCATATTTAAATTGTGGGTTTAAAAAAGAAGTTTCACCTAAAATATCTCCATTTTCTAAATCTAATAAATACATTGAAATTCCTGTAGTACCTAAATCTATTGAAATTCCTAATAATTTTGATTCTTCATTTTCACATACAATATCAAGGATTTCGTTTTTGTAAAATATTCCATAAAGAGAATCATTTACACCCTTTTTTTCGTATTTTGATATTTTCTTTATTAAATTTAAATTATATTTATATTCTTTAATTTCATTAATATAAGGCTTATTTGATGATCTATTTATTTTAGGGAGCTTACCTTTAAAGCAAGAAGGCTTTAATGAAATGGTCATTTTATTTTCATTATTTTTATAAGCTAATCCTGTATTTAAATCTTTTGTTTCAACTATAATATCCTCCTTTAGATAATAAGCACATGCAAGAGCTTCGCTTTCCTCCCCAGATGATACTTTAGTTATTTTAACAGTGCATTTTTTGCAAACTCCCGTGCAATTACAAGGCATTTCCATAGAAATGCCCTGATCTTTTATTATATCTCCTAAAAGTAAATTCTCCATACAAAATACATCAATTGCTTGTTTTTTAAAATGGATATTTATCACTTTTTTAACTCCTTTTAACGCAATCTGATAAAGCTTTTAAACTGGAAGCTTTTGTCTCCATGCCAATGCCACAAGCTGGTGCTACAATGTCAACTCCAGAATTAATGCAATAATTAGTAGCAATTTTAATTTGTTCTTCTTTTGCAATAGATAGAAGGTGAGTGCTTACATTTCCCATAATAGGAGCTTTGACCTTCATTTTCACATTTTTTATGCTTACTACAGAATCAAAGCTAAGTGCATCAGCATAGGTTTCCTCCATTTGAGAAACTATATTGTTACATGAGCCACAAATATGTAAAATAACAGGTACTCCTTCTTTATGTATAAAGTTAATTAAATCTTTATACACTGGGAGAGAAAATTCCATGAAATTTTTAGCTCCAAGTATTTCACCTGTGGAGGTTGGATCTGATATAGCTATTACATCTGCTCCAGCTTTTATAGAGCGATATGAAAAATCCTTCAAGTATTCATTAATAATATTTAAATATTTTCTTATTAATTCTGGACTTTTCTTAAATAATTTAAAAACGTCAACTGGTTCATAAATTGATGTGGCAACAGAAATATGCCCTGTAATATTTCCTATAACAGGTATATTGTCATTTCTTAATCCTTTAATGGCCTCTATTACAGCATTTGATCTTTTAATATTTATATTATTATCTGACCAATTTTTAATGGCTTCTTCTATAGGAACTTTATTATAATTTGTGATCCTTGCTTCAACATTCTTTCCTCCAAGGTGAACCTCTGCTCCCATTTCTTCTGCTTCCACAGTTAAACAATAGGGAACGCCATAATTTTCAAATCCAATTGCGTTAAAGATATTTTTAGAAACATCTATCATGCTTTTAGGATCTTTATTATGGTTTAAAGGAATATCTTTTAAGACCTCCGTAATGGCAGCACTCATCATTCCCCCAGGACATATTACAGGAGGTCTATCAACGCTTTCTCTATTTAAAACACTATAAAGCCTGTTTTTTTCATTCATAATAATTCTCCTAAAATTATTAATTAAAATCGTTTAGGCCATAAGTCCTTATAGCTTCCATCATAGCTTCTAGGTTTTCATAGGGTATTTTTTTAGGAAGCTCACAGCCTGTAGCTAAAATAAACCCTGGCTTATAATCTTTCATAAATTCTAAAGATTCTTTGCATACTTTTTTTACTTCTTCTTGTGAACCAAAGAGAAGTATATCTGCAGGTGTTACATTTCCAAGCAAAACTGCTCTTCCAAAAACTTCTTCTTTAGCTATTTTTAAATCGCATATATCAAAGCTAACAATATCAGCGCCAGTATCTGCCATTTTACCTATGATTTTATTTGATTTACCGCAAATATGAAGAGCTATAGGAGATTTTAATTCATGAGCATAATCTACAAGCTCTTTAAGGTAAGGAAAAGAGAACTCCATAAACATTTTTGGGCTAAATATGCTACCTGAAGATATTGGTTCAAGTATTACTGGTATAGCGCCTTTTTCTATGGATTTTTTCATAAATGCTTTGCAGCTATCTGTGCTCATTCTAAGCAATTTATGGCAAAAACTTGGATTTTTATAAGTATCTTTAACAAAATCCTCTACACCTTTTAAAGTAGCAGCTGTAGAAAGAGGTCCTGAAAAGCATATAGATATATAAACTTCATTAGAAATTTCTTTATTTAAAATGTCAAGTGCATCGTAATAAACTGGTAAATTACCATCATTTTCACTTGCAACTTTTATTTTATCAATATCTTCTTCAGATTTAACCACTGGATTTAAGCAATTTGCTGGTTCATCATCGTAATAAACAAGATCTTGACCCATAGCTTCTGCTATTGCAGAGCAATTTGTAAATAAATATATTAAATCATATTTAAGCTTTTTATAAACTTCAATATGGCATTTTGCCATTACATTTGGATTTAATTGATAATCTCTTACATTGTCTCCTGTAATTTTAGCAGCATAGCTAGTTACAATTGGCATACATAGCATTCTATCCATTGGTGATCCTGTTAAAAAAGCATTTAGCCTTTCCTTAGGAGTCATCTTATCTTCTCTATACATTTTAGTCCCTCCTAAAAACAGTTTTAAGGACTCTTACAGCTTCTGATGCATCCTTTGTATATATATCAGCTCCAATATCCTCTGCAAAACGCTTTGAAATAGGACCACCACCTATTAAAACTTTATATTTATCTCTAATATTTTGATCTTTTAAGTTATCTATAACAATTTTCATTCCATCCATAGTAGTTGTCATTAATGTTGACATTCCTATTACATCAGCACTAACTTCTTCTGCCTTTTCTATAAACCTTGAAAGAGGCACATCTCTTCCTAAATCATAAACTTCCATTCCTGAAGATTCCATCATAACACGGACCAAATTTTTCCCAATATCATGAGTATCTCCTTCGATAACGCCAATTACCACTTTAATTGGCTTATCCATTGAGGATTTTTCCAAATGAGGGTTTAACACATTAAGACCTGCATTCATTGCATCTGAACACATAAGCACTTCTGGTAAAAAATATTCCTCCTCTTCATATAAGGTAGATACCTTATCCATTCCTTTTATAAGTCCTTCATTAATTGTCTCATTTGCAGGAATACTTTCTTTTAAAGAATCCCTGCATAATTTTGCTACTTCATCTTCATTCATGTCAACAACGTTTTCAGCGATCTTTTTAAAAAATTCTTCTTTGTTATTCATTCAAAACACCTCTACTATATTCTCACATTTAAATCTAGAATAACATTATTTAAATTAAACTATCAATAAAAGTCAAATACTATGATAAATGTTCGTTTACTTATTAATTTTTTATATAAAACAAACTTTTATATAAAATGAATTTATGTTATTATTCACTATAATAAATGATAGGAGTGATGCTATGTCTTTTGAGGCTGTTAAACAGTTTTTTGTAAATTTAGGATTAGAAAATAGAGTAATGGAATTTGATACTTCAAGTGCAACTGTGGAATTAGCTGCAAAAGCAGTTTCTGTAATTGAAGCAAGAATTGCTAAAACATTAGTATTTAGAAATAAAGAAAGCTGTATAGTAGTAGTTACAGCTGGTGATGCAAAAATTGATAATTATAAATTCACTTTGGAATTTAAAATGAAAGCAAAAATGGTTGATATTGATAAAGTTTTTATCTTAACAGGTCATGAACCTGGTGGAGTATGCCCATTTGCACTACCTAAAGATATTCCGGTATATTTAGATGAATCTATGAAAAGATTTCAAACTATTTTTCCAGCATGTGGAAGCGATAATAGTGCAGTAGAACTTACATGTGATGAGATTTTTAATTATTCTAATGCAATAAAATGGGTAGATGTTTGTAAAAATTGGCAATAATTTTAAATTTTAAAATATTATTAAATTATTTAGGAGGAATTATGATTAATTTTAAACATTATATTACTTGTATTGATGCTCATACTGCTGGTGAACCGCTGCGAATTATAACATCAGGCTTTCCACCAATTCCTGGCAAAACAATATTAGAAAAGAGAGATTACGTAAATAAACATTATGATGGGCTTAGAAAAATGCTAATGCTTGAACCTAGAGGCCATTCTGGAATGTATGGCTGCATTATGGTACCAGCAACAACTGAAGATGGGGATTTTGGAGTTTTATTTACTCACAATGAAGGGTTAAGCTCCATGTGTGGTCATGGTATTATTGGCGTTACTAAAGTTGCCATTGAAACTGGAATGATAAATCATCATGAAGGTGAAAATGTTGTAAAAATTGACGCTCCTGCAGGTCGAATTACAGCCTTTGCTGATGTTAAAGATGATAAGGTATTAAGAGTTCGTTTTCAAAATGTTCCATGCTTTGTTTATAAAGAAAATATTGCAGTTCATGTGGACAGCATAGACAAAGATGTGGTTTGTGACATTGTATATTGTGGTGCATTTTATGTATATATTGATGCAGATAAGGTAAACTTAAAAGTAGAACCTGAGTATTCTGAAGATTTAGTAAAAATAGGAATGGAAATAAAGCATAAAGTAATTAAAGAACATGAATTTAATCACCCCACAGAACCTGGGATTAACTGGCTTTATGGCACTATCCTCATGAATCCTGTTAGAAGAGAAGGGAACAAACTTATAACAAATAATATTTGTATTTTTGCAGATGGCCAAATTGATAGAAGTCCAACTGGCACTGGTACTGGCGGAAGAACTGCTCTTCTTATACATAAGAAAATTATGAAAGATGATGATATTTTAGTTAATAAGAGCATTATTGATACAAAAATGGAATCAATAGTAATAAGCCATTGCAAAGAAGGGAATTTTGATGCAGTTATTACAGAAGTTTCTGGGACTGCTTTTATAACTGGATTTAATAATATTGTTCTTGATCCTTTAGATCCATTAACTGAAGGGTTTAGAATTATAGGAAATTAAAAACAAGGCATGCTAAGTTTAAAATTTGGCATGCCTTGTTTAAAAAATTAATCTAAATAAACTTTAAGCCCATATTTTCATTAAGCAATTTTAAAGAAATCTCTATATCTGAATCGCAAATCAAGCTAGTTATATTGTTAATATTAAACATAGACATTCCATTTTCGCATCCATAATCATCAATTAATTTAACAGTTATAGTGCTTTCATTTAAATTTTCGATGAGCCCTTGAACATCATAAGTACCACTATTATATAATTCTGCAGAAATTGCTAAATTGTTGTTTTTGGCATGATTTAATAAATCTATAATAATTGAACTAGAATCAATAGCAACTTTTTTATGGCTTTGATTTTGAAGTTTATAGAGAGTTAGCAGCTTTTTTTCATACTTTCCATCAAACTCAATATTATAAATTTTATTTAATTGCTTAACTAAATATCCATCGTAAAATCCAAAGGAATCAACATGGGCAACTAAAACAAATTCATCGGAAACATTTAAAATAAATCCAGCAATAAATTTATCAGTTTTATAGACATTATCAAAAATTGAAACTAATTTATTTCTATCTATAAATTCTGATAACTTTTCTTTTATTTGTACTTGTTTTTCAAATTGCATTTTTTTCTCCTCAATGTTTAAAAAGTTTTATATTATACTCATAGGAATTAATAACCTTGTTATAGTTATTATTTACAATAAATTTAAATATAAAACATTAATCATTTATAATTTGCACATCTCTACAGCTATTAAAGCTGCAAGCTTTGCATTGTTATAAACCAATTTAATATTTGAATCTAAGCTATTTCCAGAAGTTATATCTTTAATTTGAGATAACAAAAATGGAGTAGTATCCTTTCCTTTAATATTCTTCTCTTTTGCAAGCTTCAAAGCTTTTTCAATGGAGGAATTTATAAAATCATAATCCATAGAATATTCCTCTGGTATAGGATTTGCGATTACAACACCGCCATTTAAATTTAAATCCCATTTTACCTTTAACATTTTAGCAATTTCATCAGGAGATTTAACCTCATAATCTACACTAAAGCCACTTTTTGTCGTATAAAAAGCAGGAAGCTCCTTTGTATTATATCCTAAAACAGGAACTCCTCGGGTTTCTAAATACTCTAAAGTTAAACCTAAATCCAGTATTGATTTAGCACCAGCGCAAACAACTGCAACATTTGTTAAAGAAAGTTCATCTAAATCAGCTGAAATATCAAAAGTTTTTTCAGCTCCTCTGTGAACGCCGCCAATGCCACCAGTTGCAAATACTTTAATGTTAGCAAGGCTTGCAATTCTCATAGTAGTTGCCACAGTAGTTGCACCATGCAGATTGTTTGCTACAATATAAGGCATATCTCTAATGGAGGTTTTAATAATATCTTTAGATTTCCCTAAAAAATCAATTTCTTCATAAGTTAAACCAACCTTTAATTTTCCATCTATAATGGCAATTGTAGCAGGTATTGCACCATTTTCTAAAACTATCCTTTCAACTTCCATAGCGGTTTCAACATTTTGAGGGTAGGGCATACCATGGGAAATTATAGTGGATTCAAGAGCTACCACAGGTTTATTTTCTTTTAAAGCTAATTTAACATTATCCTTTATGCACAAATAATTTTCTAGCATAAATTTACCTCCAACATTTTATTTTCTATTTGTTTAACTGAGATATTTGGGTTTACAGTATCTTCATGGCATATAGTCATTAAAGATGCTGCGGTTGCAAATTTTGCAAGATATTCAATAGGAAAATCATTAATATATCCATAAGCTAAAGCAGCTACAAAAGCGTCTCCAGCGCCAGTTGTGTTGATGGGTTTAACATTTATTTTATTTACAAATCCACTACAGGTCCCATTGCTATAAAACAACCCATCTTCTCCTAAAGAAATGAAAACTTGCTTAACACCTTTTTCAAAAAAATACTCTGAAACTTTTATTACATCATCTTTATTTTTTATTTTAATTCCTGTTAAAACTTCACATTCTAATTTATTAGGCTTAATAGTGTGAAATTTTCCAATAATATCTTTAACTTTAATTGCTTTTTTAGATGAAACAGTATCTAAGAAAAATGGTATATTAGAATAATTTGAAGTTAAAAAATCTAAAACCTCAAAGGAAACATTGCAATCCACAACAGTTAAAAGGGAATTTTTAATTATAGAGTGTTTTTTTCTTAAAAATTTGGCATTGATATTTTCTAAAATGCCCATATTTGAAACAGCCACAACCATTTCACCTAATTCGTTTAATATGGATAAATAAGTGGAAGTGGGTTTATCATCTAATATTAATGAATGTGAAAAATCCATACCAATATGCATGCCTTCATTTAAAATTCTTTTACCAAAATCGTCTTTTCCAATGGCAGTTATTAATTTTACATCTAAAGAAAGCCTTGATATGTTTTCAGCTATATTCCTTGAAACTCCACCTAAGGAAGTCTTTATAATTCCTGGGTTTGAATCAGAAAGTTTCATTATATCATTGGGAAATCCTTGTATGTCAATATTAGCTCCCCCAATGACAAGAACATATGGGCTTTCCTTTAAAACATATCCCTTTCCTAATATAAATCCTTTTTTAGTTAAATTTGTAATGTGGACAGCAACAGAAGACCTTGTAATTCCTAGTTTTTTTGCTAAATCATTTTGAGAAATAAGTGGATTTTCACTTATTATCTTTAAAATCTCTTCTTCCCTAATAGTCATATATATCTGCTCCTTAATATAAGCTTATAATATAAACTTATGCTTATTATATAATTGTTTTAATGAAAAGTAAACAAGAAAATAATTATATAAACAATTTGTAGGTACTGAGTTTGTTCCTTAATACTAGGCTCTGGCAACCTATATTGACAGCTATATTATTTCATGTTAAGATTTTAATAAGATAAATAACTCGTGAGGGAGTAGTTTGCGCTTAAAATGCGTGTCAAGTCAACATACTGACCTTTTGGTCTGGCTTGTCTTAAAAAACGAGACTCATGTATAGCTTTTTTGCTGTACTTGAGTCTTTTTTATTTGCTCAAGTATTTATAATAAGCTATATTTTAAGTTTTTATTTAAATATGCATTTTGAGGTGTATTAAATGTCTGAATTTTTATGGAGTAAAGAGGAAATTGTCAAAGGCTTATGCGAAAATCCAAAAGCTGGGCTAACCTCTGAAGAAGTAGTGAAAAATGCCAAAGAATATGGCGAAAATGTACTAACAAAATCTAAACCTGAATCTTTATTTTCAAAAGTTTGGGGCGCTGCAACTGAACCGATGATACTTATGCTTATTTTTGCCGGCATCATAGCACTAGCTGTAAATATAATTCGCAGTTTAACAGGTGGCAAAGGAGATTTTCTTGAGTGCTTAGGTATTTTTACGGCAATTTCACTATCTGTAATAATCACTGTGGTTATGGAGGGGAAAAGCGTTAAAGCTTTTGAAGCTCTGAATAAAATCAATGAAAATATCATGGTAAAAGTTTTAAGGGATAACAGCCCAATTATGCTAAATCAAAGGGATATAGTAGTTGGAGATATTCTTATGCTTAATACTGGTGATAAAATTCCAGCAGATGGTAGAATAATTGAATCTATGTCACTATCAGTTGATGAATCAGCTTTAACTGGGGAAAGCATTCCAGTTCAAAAGGATTGCGACTTCATAATAACGGATATAAAAACTCCTGTAGCAGAAAGAGTAAATATGCTTTTTTCAGGTACTTATGTAACTAGCGGTTTTTGCAAGATGATTGTAACTTCTGTTGGGGATAAAACTGAATTTGGGAAAATAGCTAAAGAGCTAACTTTTGTAGATAAAACTACAACTCCTCTTCAAGAAAAGCTTGGGAGATTGGGAAAAACCATAACAGTTTTTGGTATCATTGCTGCATCTGTTGTTTTTGTGGCTGAGTTAATTTCATTTGCACTTTCAGGTAAATTTGTATTAGAAGAAATTATGAATGCCTTTGTAACTAGTATAGTTTTAATTGTTGCAGCTGTGCCAGAGGGGCTTCCGACAATAGTAGCGGTTTCGCTATCTATAAATATAATTAAACTTTCTAAACAGAATGCACTTGTAAAGAAAATGATAGCTTGTGAAACTGTAGGTTGTGTAAATGTAATTTGCTCTGATAAAACAGGCACATTAACAGAAAATAGGATGACTGTAACAGGAGAAATTAAGGACAAGTATATATTGCAAAATATATGTATAAATAGCACTGCAAGCTTAGGAGAAGATGATAAATTCATAGGAAATCCTACAGAGTGCGCTCTATTAATTGGGGCAAGAAAATCTTCTTTTGATTATAAAGAAATTAGAGAAAATGCAGATTTAATTCATGTATTTCCATTTTCTTCTGAGAAAAAGTGCATGACTTCAATTGTAAATGAAAATGGTACCTATATAGCATACTCAAAAGGAAGTCCAGAAAAAATATTATCTTCAAGCAGTTTAGATAAGATTGCAAAGGAAAAAATAGAAAATGAAATTGCAGAATATGGGAAAAAAGCATGCCGTGTAATTGCATTTGCCCATAAAAGATTTAATGATTGCTCTGATTTTTGCGAAGAAGATTTAGAAAAAAACATGAATTTTGACGGGTTTGTGGCTATTTTGGATCCACTTAGAGAAGATATTTATGAAGCTGTAAAGAATTGCAAAATGGCTGGTATCAAGCTTAAAATATTAACTGGGGATAATATAATAACGGCAACTTCTATAGCAAGAGAGCTTCATCTTTTAGACGATAATCATATTGCAATAGAAGCTAAAGAACTTGAAGAGCTTTCTGATGAAAAATTAAGCGAAAGGCTTAAAAAAATCAGCGTTATAGCAAGAAGTACTCCTTCAATTAAAATGCGAGTTGTTAAAATTTTAAAAGAAATGGGGAATATAGTTGCTGTTACGGGAGATGGAATAAACGATGCCCCTGCACTTAAGAATGCAGATGTTGGAATCGCCATGGGTATTTCGGGAACTGAAGTGTCTAAAGAAGCAAGTGATATTGTACTTTTAAACGATTCTTTTTCAACTATTGTTAAAGCAATACAGTGGGGAAGGGGAATTTATGAGAACTTTAAAAGATTTATAAGTTTTCAATTAACTGTAAATGTGTCTTCAGTTATTGTGGTTTTAACATCCATTTTATTAGGACTTAAAGCTCCCTTTACTGCTCTGCAGTTATTATGGATTAATATTATAATGGATGGACCACCTGCGTTAACATTAGGGCTTGAACCAGTTAGTGAGGATTTAATGAAAAGGCCTCCAGTAAAACGCTCAGATAATATTTTATCAAAGAGCATGCTAATGAGAATTGGCCTTACAGGGCTTTATATATCAGTAATATTTATTTTGCAATATATGCTTAACTTTTTAGGAGCTACAAATGAGCAAATGCCAACTGTGTTATTTACGCTGTTTGCTTTATTTCAACTTTTCAATGCTTTTAATTGCAGAGAGCTTCATGAAGAATCTATTTTCAAAAATTTGCTTAAAAATAAATTGATGTTGCTTGTTATTTCAATTACATTTATTTTGCAAATTTTAATTATACAATTTGCAGGTGCATTTTTTGGAACAATTCCATTGCCACTTCATATGTGGTTAAAAGTATTTGCAATGGCAGTAAGCGTAATTATAATATCAGAAATTATTAAATTTTGCAGCAGAACTTTTGCTCCAAAAAAAACTAAAGAAGGAGTATTGACTAAAATTAAGGAAGCTTAAGATAAAAAAATTTAGCTCTTGTCTAAAATATTAAGGCAAGAGCTATTTTTATGATTGCTTATATAATTTCCATCCCATTGTTACTATCCAAACATAAGCTAAAGTTTTAGGGATCATAAGCATACCTATGATTTTTATCTTGCTAAATAATACAACAGGTAAATAAAAACCAAAGGAAAGGGCAATTGCCAATGCCATGAAATGAAATACTTTATCATTTGATTTTTTGGATTCTCTTGCAAAAAGTATGATAATTATTATTCCCATAATAGTAAAAGGAATGTTGCGCAAAATACCAAATAATAAAGGCTGATTGTAATTTAACCATTGATTTTGTGGTAAAAGGCAAATGACAATTCTTAAAATAGTTAGTATCCACATGGTTAATGTTAAATTGCTTTGATTTTGAATTTTATAACGGCTTCGCCAAATGTAGTATAAAATTAAGTAAAACACTGTCATAGTAATAGATGTAATCAATTTTCCAATTCCAAGTGCAGCAGCATTTTTTTCAAGACCATCAGTCCATAAAGCGTACATGCGAGGGACAAGGTGAAATGAGTCACCTACCCCAAGGATTATGGACATTAGTCCAAATTTTTTTACAAGGCTATTTGGCTTACTTTTCTTGAACATGATAATACCACAAGTTATGACACCAGTTAAATATAGTATATCAAAGATTGTTTCAGCAATTGCTTGCATGGTAAGACCTTCCTTTAAAATCAATTTTAAAAAACTAAAAAAAACTATAAAATTCTTTGTTCTTAGTGAATTATATTATAACCTTACTTGGAATACAAGTAATAATAATAGATAATATTAATAAGAATTTTCTCATAAGATTTAAGAAAGAGGCTAATAAATATGGAAAAACTAACTATAACAAACAGGCAAGCTAGAAGATTTATTTTAGCATATCAAAAATTATGGTCACAATATGAATTAGAAGGTAAAAAAGGCATATTATCTTATTTTGAAAAAGTCTGCTGCATTCAATTTGATCCTCTTAATGTAGTTGGAAGCAATCAAGAGCTTGTGCTTCAATCTAGAATTAAAAATTACAGACCATCTTTATTGCAAGATCTTTTATACAATGAGCGAAAATTAATTGATCACTGGGATAAAAATATGTCTATTTATAGAATTGAAGATTGGCCATACTTTAAACGCACAAGGGAATTAGCTAAGGATAGATATAAAGGGGTTTTAGGATCTAATGAGTGGATTATAGCTAAATTAAGAGAAAAACTTGAAAGCGAGGGGCCTTTATCATCATTAGATTTAGATTATAATGAAATTATAAATTGGTCATGGGCTCCAACAAGATTATCAAGGGCAGCTCTTGAAAGCATGTTCTTTTGGGGTGAAGCTATTATTCATCACAAGGTATATACAAGAAGGGTTTATGATCTAGCAAAACGCCATATTGACGAGAGCTTATTATATGCACCTGACCCAAATATAACAGATGAAGAGTACTATGCTTGGTATGTATTGCGTAGAATAAGTAGCATAGGGCTTTTATGGAATAAGGCAGGAGATGCATGGCTTGGCATAAATGGTTTAAAAAGTGAAAATAGAAATAAAGCTTTTAATTGTTTAATAGAACAAAAACAAATAATGGAGTTTTCGCTTGAAGGCACTAATCATTTATTGTATATAAAAAGCAATGATATACCTATACTTAATGATATTGATAAGTGGGACAATAAACCAAAGCGTGCTTTTATTTTAGCTCCTTTAGATAATATGATGTGGGATCGAAAACTTATTAAAGAATTATTTAATTTCGAATATCGATGGGAAGTTTATAAAAAGAAAGAAGACAGAAAATATGGATATTATGTTCTTCCAGTTGTATATGATGATTATTTTATAGCACGTTTTGAACCAATACTTGATAAGAAAAATAGCACATTAATAATTAAGAATTGGTGGTGGGAAGAAAATATAGAAAAATCAGAAGAGATGTACAGTGCTTTAAAAACATGTTTTGATAATTTTTGCTATTATCTTGATGTGAAAAATATTGAAATTTCTGATGATCTTAAAAAGGATAAGAAATTGTTGATTTTTAATGATTAGGGGGATTATTTATGCTTATTTTTTATTTTACAAGTTCTGGTAATTCGCTTTATATTGCAAAGAGAATAGGTGGAAAATTAATGTCTATTCCTCAAGTTTTAAAAAATAATGATAAATTTTTTAAAGATGAATCAATTGGCATTATATTTCCATGTTATGGCTTTGGCGTACCTAATATTGTTAAAAGATTTATAGAAAATGTAGAATTAAAAGCAGATTATTTTTTTACAATTATGACCTATGGAAATATTGCTGCAAATGGACTTAAATTAATGGAAGATTTAGCTAACAAAAGAGGTATAATCTTTAATTATACAAATGAAATATTGATGATTGATAATTATTTGCCATCATATAAAATGGAAGATCAATTAAAAAAAGAACCACTTAAAAAAATTGAAGAGAACATATGTATAATAACAGATGATATTTCAAAAAGAATTAATAAAAAGATTAAAAAAGGCATTGGGGCAAAATTGGCATCTTTTATCATTCAAAATACAAGCCCTTTTAGAAAAGGAAATATAGATAATCAATTTATCATTGGTGAAAATTGTACAAGGTGTGGTGTTTGTGTAAAGGTGTGCCCAAAATCTAATATTAAAATGGAAGACAAGCCTACATATAATCATAATTGCGATTTTTGCATGGGATGTATAAACTTGTGCCCTCAAAATTCCATATCGCTTAAATCTCAAAGAAGCAGTGCTAGATTTAAAAATCAACATATAAAGGTTTCTGAAATAATTGAGGCAAATAATCAGTTTTGATTGATACAAATGTTATCTTAGATGATCTTTACTTATAGAAAGCTCATCCTTTATGTGAATTTAAAGGTGAGCTTTTGCATTAATTATTATAAATTTTACCTGTTAAATTTAACCACTCTTTAGCAATGATCATATGACCAGCTTCTGTAGGGTGGACTCCATCAAATAGCCAATAAGAAGGATTGTTTATCAATGAAACATTATTAAACTTTTCACCTAAGGGAATAAATAAACAGCTATATTCTCTAGCTAGATCTTTTACAATATCTTGGCGAATTTTCACATCTTCTTCCCAATTTTTAAAATTTTCCATTGTAGCAGAAGCTTTTAATACAAAAGGTTCCATTAAAACAACTTGAGCATTAGGTAGACTTTCTTTAGTTTCTTCGAGTAGTATGCTATAAATTTTTTTGAATTTTTTATCATTAACACCTTGTTTGTTATTGTACTCATGCCAAACATCGTTAATGCCTATTAAAATGCTTATGAAATCAGGTTTTAAATTGATACAATCACCTTTCCATCTTGCATATAAATCAACTATTCTGTTTCCTGAAATTCCTCTATTTAAAAAGCTTAAATTAAGATTTGGGTATTTTTCCATAAGATAAGATTTTATTAAAAGAGGATACCCTTGTCCCATGCCATAATAATCTTCACGGTTTCTATTAACATCTGTAATGCTATCGCCTTGAAATAATATTATAGAATTTTTATTAAACATATATTGACCTCATTTAATTTTTATTTTTAAAATGAGGAGAGTCTCCCCATTCACCAAATGCTACTTTATCTCCAACGCTCATAACCCTATTTGCAAGGCAATTTTTGCATTTATCTGCGCTATCATTGATGCAAGGTTTATCATCATAAAGCTGATACTTTTCCCTATATTCTTCTAATGTAATTATGGGCATTAAAATATTTGCTCCTGCTTTAAGTCCAAGCTCCCTTCCTAAAGGATTTAAAGCTTGAAGTGCAGTAGTTGCTGCAATATTTACATCTTTTAAATAAAGCCTTGTAATTGCAATCATCTTTAAACCTAAATTAAATCTCTCTTCTTTTTTTTCTTTTGTATCTAAATTATTATTTAAAGCATATTCTCCAAGAGGAGTGTCTTTATGGACTACATAAGGTCCCATGCCTATCATATCTATATCCATATCTTTAAAAAACAATACATCATCTACAAGATTTTCATAAGTTTGATATGGAAGTCCTATCATAACTCCTGTGCCCACTTGATAGCCAATTTGTTTTAAACTTTTTAAACAGCTAATTCTAGTTTCTAAACTGTGCAAATCATTATTAGGATGGATTTTTTTATAAAGATCAGCATTTGAAGTTTCAATCCTTAAAAGGTATCTATGTGCGCCTTTATTAAGCCATTTCTTATAAGTTTCTTCGCTTTGTTCACCAAGGCATAGCGTAATTCCAAGTTTGCCACTTGTTTTTAAAACAATTTCTTCTATGAGATCAGTTATAAAATCAATAAAAACCTCATCTTGTCTCTCACCTGATTGAAGGGTTACTGAGCCATAATTATTTTCATAAGCCCACATTGCCATCTTTAAAATCTCTTCTTTACTAGTGTTAAATCTATCTACGTTAGTGTTGCTCTTTCTAATTCCGCAATATAAGCAATCTTTAATGCAAATATTAGAAAACTCGATTAAACCTCTATAATATGCTTTTTTGCCTACATATTTTTCTTTGACTTCATAGGCTTTTTTATAAAGCATATCTAAATTTTCTTTGTCTTTTAAATTTAATAGATATAAAAGATCATCTTTTTTTAGTGTTTCTTTATTTAATATATCAATAAACATGTTTATCACCTTAAAAAACTTAATAAAGAATATTATAACATAAGTTTAAG
>JAVBPD010000073.1:0-16101 GCA_031549885.1 Clostridiaceae bacterium | reverse complement strand
TCATCGACTGAAATACTTTCGCCATCTGGCATTTTTATTTCAGAATATTTTTTAAGCCATTTATAAAATACAGATTGTGATATACCAAATTGCTTTATTATTTCACTGCTTGATTTACCGGATTTATAAATTTCTATTACTCTTTTTTTAAATTCTTCGTTATATTTAGGTACTTTAACATAGATTCCTCACTTTCTCTTTTATTGTATTTTTTCCACGTTTTCGTGTCTACTTTTTTATTATAAATCCACCAAAGCCAGTAAAAGCAGTGGAAATACCAAAGAAAAACGGAGGAATAAGAATTCTAGGAATTCCAACAGTAGAAGATAGAATAGCGCAAATATCAATACTTATATTTTTATGAGTGTCTAAATTATTTGAGAAATAATTCAATCAATTGTATATAATAAAATAATAATTATAATTAATATAAAAACTCTTTGTCTAAGTTGAATTTTTTGCACATAGTCTCTTTGCATTAGTAATTTCAATATGTAAGAAAATTGTACAAAAATTTAAGTAATCATTCTTTTGCGGAGTGGCTAAGTGGTGCACTGGGGAATGGAAAGCTAATAAATTAGGAACTATTTCCTATAAAAATTACTATAGTGAAATAAAGAATAAATTAAAGGTTAACTTTATTAAGGTGCTGGGGCATTCAGGGGATAAATATAATGATATGGCAGATCAACTTGCAAAGAATGCGCTGGGGCTTGCACCTTATCCAGATTTAACTTCTTGATGAAGATGTTTCAAATAAATTAAAAGAAATATTTTTATATATAGCACCTAAATATAATATCACTCTCATTGAGTGGAACCATGATACAGAATGTGGGTCAAGATTAGTTTATCTTTATGGGGGAATGTTTATGGATTATATTAGAGATTATGCGATGTATGCCGCCATATTTGGATTTTTTAGCTTTATTTGGTTTGGGTGGGCGCAAGAAAAGCCCCGCCCAAAATGGCGGCTGCCAATTGGCATAGGAATTGGATTTGCGCTATTAATCTGTGCTTTCGGCGTTTATTTGAGCATTATGAACTGGAATGCCGATTCTGCTTTGAGAGAAGCATCTTCTTTTAAAACTTACTTAATCACATTTTATGTAGAACTGATTTTGGCGGGAGTGGGAGCCTTTGTTCTGACTAGATTGAAAAAGAAAAAATATATTGCGTCATGGGTTCTTTTGATTGTTGGTATACATTTTATTAGTTTGAAGAATGTGTTTAAAGACCCGTATTTATTGGTTTTAGCAGTACTTTTAATTGTTGTATCGGTAGTATCTATATTTTTATCACCAAAACTTCAAGTAGCAAACAGTGCAATTGCAGGTATTGGCGCTGGTGTCGTTTTGCTTTGCTTTGCTCTGCTTGGGATGGTACGATTTCTTGTTGCTATTTGATACAAAACATCCACTTAATTTATTTTAAGAATTAAGTGGATGTTTCTTTTATTTATGATTTATTCTATTATTTAAAAGTTAACAGTGATTTTATCAGAGTCTAATATGGTATCTATATTTAGAGTATTGAATACGTGAAAAGATAGTTCCATAGTTTGAATTTGTTCAATATTATTTTGTTCCATTTCATTCTTTAAAAAAATTAAAGAGCTAAAAGCCCTTTTACCAGGGGTAATACTTGAAGATAGCACTGGATTCATCATAAATCCATTTACAGATACATCTCTTGCTTGAACAGTTATATTCTGATCGCTGTTATTTTCAATGTATAGATAAACATCAGCTCCCCAAAAACTATTTTTATCGTCAACCTTCTTTATCACTATTTTAATGCCGTTTTGGTCTAACATAACGGATCCACTATCATCATAGGTTTGAACAAAATTTGGATCTACATTTGTTGTAAAATTAATAGGGTCTGAAATGAATAGGCTACTAAAGTCTGAAGAATTAAGGATTATAAATTTTAGTTCAATATCTTTAAAAACATCAATACCTGATGTTTTTAATTCTGATGAAGTGAAAATTAAATTTTCATTAGCTTTTTTTCCTGATGAAATATCAGCAGAAAAAATTGTATTGATCATAACATTATTAACAGAAACATCTCTAGATTGTATAGTAATATCATTAGCTGAATTATTTTCAATTAAAAAGTTTAAGCTTGGACCTAAAAAATTATTAACGTCCATTGATTTTAAGGTTATTTTTACATTGTCTCTATCCAAAAGTACTTGTTCATTTACTGTTATCTTTTTAGGATCTATTTCTAATGTAGTTTCTTTTATACTAATAGTATTATTAGGAATTACCTGATTGTCTTGAATATTGTTTATAGGATCAGCAATTTGAGTGTCGTTAATTGCTGTATTATCGCTACTACAGCTTGCCATTATAATTGTTAGAAATGCTAAAGCAATTGCCATTATCCAAAAACTTTTACGATTTTTCTTTTTTTCTTTTATCGTATATTTATCCTTCATAATCAAACTCCTTATAGCAATATAATATTTATAAACACAAAATTATTATGTGCAATTTTTAATAAAATTATATATTTAAAATAAAATTATTTTAAATTTTAAATAAAAGAGTAATAGATGCTTCTTATTTAATAATTATTCTATTTTTTTATAATTAAATATTTTATAATAAATTATTATATTATTCTAAAAATTAAGGAGGTGAAAAATTTTTGAAAAAATATTATTTAATGAATGAATATGATAAAGTTTTAGAATTTGGTCATGACTTTTCTTTAATTGGCGATGTATATGAAATTTATAATATTTTTGATGAATCACAATTGCCTATAGATTTAAGAAAAAAAGAAAATTTGAAATATGCTCTTTTAAATTGGGTTAATAGCAGGGCTATACCTGTTAATAGACATCATATGGAAGCAATACTTGGAGCTATTAATTTAGAAAATAGATTTGATATTCTTTATTATTCACATGGCTTAAGCCTTAATGACACTTTTTGGGTGCAAGAAATAACAGAAAATTTAAATTTTGACCATATTAACTTGTATGATAATCCTTTTGATGAAGCTTTAGGATGGATTGCTTTTACTGGACTTCCTAGCAATATTTCAAGACATCTTTCAACACCAGAAATTACAACTGAAGGAATGCTTCCAAAATTTTGGCAAAGGGTAAATACATCAAATATTATACTTTGCAAGGGAGGAACTGAAGGCTTTTCTAATGCAGGCCTTGAACCTTATGCAGAAGTAATAGCTAGCATTATTGCAAAACATTTAGAGGTAAATTCTATATCCTATCACCTTGAAAAAAGGAATAAAAAATATGTATCTATATCAAAACTTTTTACCACAAGAGAATTTGGGCTGCTTACGGCTAATAAATATTTTAAATTTTCATATCCAAATTTTAATTTTATCTCTTTAGAAATGGCCTTAGAAAAGATGAGAAAAGATTTTAAATCTATTAAGCCTTTTTATGATATGTGCTTTTTTGATTATATAATTGAAAATAGCGATAGGCATTTAAATAATTGGGGGTTTAAAATTAGCAATAAGAATCAAGAGATACAAGATTTTTCTGTGTTATGGGACAATGGAATGTCTCTTGATTTTGAAAAACCAGAAGATTTGAGAAAAAGGATAGATTTTGCAAGCTTTAATGTAAAATATGATTTTGTTAAAACATGTGAATTTAAAGAGGATTATTTAAAAAAGTGTTCAAGGTTAATGAGATTAATAAATAATGGATCATTATATAAAGAATGCTTTGAAGCTGTGAAGGGATTTGAAATTTATGAGAAACGCATATATAAAACTTTAGAATTTTTAAATTTAAAATGCGAGAAATTTATCAAGTAAGGATGAATCTAAAATGAATATAATCACTGTTCACAATAAAAAAACCGTCTGAACAAGTAGGCGGTTTTTATCCATTGATTTATTTGTTAATCCATTCATCTAAAATGGTTTCAGGGACATTCAAGTCACCATGTCCTATACCGAGCATTCTGTTTCCTTTGGCTCCATGACAATCAGAACCACCAGACATATAGAGTTTATTTTGATTGCAATAATTATGTAAAATATATGTTTGCTCTTCTGTGAATTCTACATAGTATACTTCTATGCCATCTATGATTTTATGATTTCTTAATGCTTCAATGAATTCAATGTGATTTATAATCCCATATTGGTAAATATGAGCTATAAAAACTTTGCCATTTGATTTTCTTATAATTTCAGAAACTTCTTCTGCAGAAGGGAGCAGTCCTGTATAGTCAATGCTAAATAATGATTTAGGGTTGGTAGTTGTTGTTCTAAAAAAAACTGTAAAGTCATTCCACTCTTTTTCAGACATGAAAGCTGAATTAGATTCGTGCTTTTTGATTTCTCTATAAACTGCTGTATGTGGTAGATATTCTTGATGTTCATATGCGGGGTCACAATTGTTTATTATACCATTTTCATTTAATTTCCTAAGCAGTCTATCGTATTCACCCTTCCTAAATACCTTCCTCTTCTCAGCTGAATAATTTTTCTTTAACCAATGGTCAAGCATATATGGATCGTTAAAGTCATATCCTAAGAGTTCAATTTTAGCATTGTTAAAAATACAATCTATTTCAACGCCAGGAATGATTTTTCCTGAGTAATTAACCAGATTATTTTCGATTTCATTATAGGCGTCAATAGTGTTATGATCTGTGATAGATAAGGCGGAAATGTTGCGCTTCTCTGCCTCTTTCAAGGTTTCGCTAACAGACCAAGTCCCATCTGAATAAGTAGTGTGGATATGTAAGTCTATCATTTAATTTTTCTCCTTAATTTTTTTGATGTATAATGTATAATTAGAATAGTACAAAATATTTTGTATAGCAATTATTTTGCCATGCTAATGAAGAATTTTAAACTGATTAAATGATTATGAACTGAGGTGTAGATTTGGGCAATTACAATAAATATCCAGAGATAAAAATTAACAATTTTAAAGATGAAGTTTGGGCTGGATATGAAAGTATTTTAAAGGTAATTAAAGATTTATCATGTAAAAACAGTAAAACAGTAATAGCTTTAGACTGTTATTTTGGCGTTAGATATGAAGAATTGCTAAATGGTTTAATTAAAGGATTAAATGCAAGTTTAGTGATTTTTTCTGATGATTTAGCTTATGAAGCTTCTAAAATAGATAATATGATAAAGAGAAATATGACTGATGACAGAGTATTTGGAGTCATGTCATGCCATAAATTAATTGAATTTTTTGACTTTAGTAAAATAGAAAATGTTAAAAATCAAATAGACAATAAGGAATCAGGCCTTATAATAATTTATGGCGTTGGTGCAAGTTTAGTTTATAATCCAGACATACTTATTTATGCAGATCTTGCACGCTGGGAAATACAGCAGAGATTTAGAAGCAAGGAATTATCAAATTGGAAATGTGAAAATTTTGATGAAGATATTTTAAAGAAGTATAAAAGAGGATTTTTCTTTGAATGGCGAGTAGCAGATAGGCATAAGAAAACTTTATTTGAGAGGATTGATTTTCTTTTAGATACAAACCTTAAAGATGATCCAAAGATGATAACAGGTAAATGTTTTAGGTATGCTATGGAAAAGGCCATTCAAGGACCATTTAGGCTGGTTCCATATTTTGATCCAGGTGTTTGGGGCGGTCAATGGATGAAGAAAGTTTGCCACCTTGATGAAAAAAAAGAAAATTTTGCTTGGAGTTTTGATGGTGTTCCTGAGGAAAATAGCATTTACTTTAATATAAACGGCACTCGCATTGAAATACCAGCTATTGATCTAGTATTTCGCCATCCTGTTTTGCTTTTAGGAGATAAGGTTCATGCTAGATTTGGCGCTGAATTTCCAATTAGATTTGATTTTTTGGATACTATGGAGGGGCAAAACTTAAGCCTTCAAGTCCATCCGCTTACAGAATATATACAGGAAAACTTTGGCATGCATTATACCCAAGATGAGAGCTACTATATCTTAGATGCAAAAGAAGAGGCATATATTTATTTAGGAGTTAAAGAAGGCATTGATAAAGACGAAATGATTAAAGATTTAAAGAGAGCAGAAAAAGGATTGATGCCATTTCAGGATGAAAAATATATAAATAAATTTAAAGTTAAAAAGCATGACCATGCATTAATACCAGCAGGGACAATACATTGTTCAGGGAAAAATACCATGGTTTTAGAAATAAGTGCAACACCATATATATTCACCTTTAAGCTTTGGGATTGGAATAGGCTTGGGTTAGATGGTTTGCCAAGGCCAGTGCATATAGAGCATGGAGAAAAGGTAATACAGTGGCAAAGGGATACTAAATGGGTAGAGAAAAATTTGTTAAATAGAGTGGACATAATAGAGACAGGTGATGGCTTTAGAATAGAAAAAACAGGACTTCATGAAAGGGAATTTATAGAGACTGTAAGACACTGGTTTTATAAACCTGTTCTTCATAAGACAAATGGCAGTGTGAATGTTTTAAACTTAGTTGAAGGAGAAGAAGCGATTATTGAAAGTCCAACTAATAGTTTTGAGCCATTTATTGTACACTATGCTGAAACCTTTATTATTCCTGAATGTGTTAATGAATATATAATTAGGCCTCATGGACCATCAGAAGGTAAAACCATAGCAACTATTAAAGCATTTGTAAGAGTGTGAGGTGTTTTAATTGAAAACTAGATACACCATAGCTTTTGATGTAGGCGGTACATTTATAAAAGCTGCAAATTTAGATTATGCTGGCAATGTTATTTTAAATTCTATGGAAATATACGATTCTCATTCTAATGAGGATAAAAAATATATAATTGAAAATTTCATTAAGATCATTGAAAGTCAAATTGAAAAGATTAAAGATAAGGAATATGAAATATTAGGCATTGGATATGGTTTTCCTGGTCCTTTTGATTATGAGAGAGGAATTTCTTTAATACATGGTATAGGTAAGTATGATTCTATATACAATGTGAATATTAAAAATGAGATTTTAGATGGTATGAAAAATATGAAAAATTTAAATAGAAATTTTAAAATTGCATTTGAAAATGATGCGGCTTTATTTGCATTAGGAGAGAGTTTAATTGGCATGGCAAAACCATATGATAGAGCTATTTGCATAACAATTGGAACTGGAGCTGGATCATCATTTATTGAACATGGAAAACTTATAAAAAACAGATATGATGTGCCGGAAAATGGGTGGATTTATAATACAAAGTTTAAGGATAGCATTGTTGATGACTATATATCAGTTAGAGGAATTTTAAACCTTGGTAAAAAATATAAAATAGAAGCTGAAAATGTAAAGGAAATTTATGAAAAGGCCGTTTGCAAAGATAAAAATGCCTTAAATGTATTTATGGAATTTGGAAACAATTTAGGTGAAGCTATAATACCTTTTATAGAAGAATTTAAACCTGATGCTGTAATTTTTGGAGGACAAATAGTAAAAAGTAAAGAGTATTTCAAGTATTGCTTAAGGGAAAAGTTAAGTAAATATGATGTAAATTTAAAATATAGCAAAGATACATCCATTAGTGTATTTTCTGGAGTTTATAAATTAATAGAAGCATTGAATTAAATATAAAAAGAGCTATTATTTACTGATCTTTATTTATCAGCTTATAATAGCTCTTTTTGAGTATGAAAGAGAGGAGGGGTTCATATTACCCCTAATTTATCTTTTGTTAAGGGAGGAGTTCATCACTTTTTTGTCTTTAGTATTTTTAAAATTTGTAACCTTACAATGGTAGTATTTGACTAATATAAAAAATTATTCATATTTTCTAATTAGAATTGAATTTTAATGTTGGAATAATTAAAAATGAGGTCAATTATTTTAGACCTCATTATTTTTAAAATTAGTTGACCACAATAATGTTTTCTTTATTAAAATCACCAATTGCTCCATTTCAAAAGGTTTCTTAATATTGCCATTGAAAAGAGGCATATCTGAATTATCGGCAAACATACTACCAGTTACAGCAATAATAGGTATGGTTTTTGAAGAGGCGCAATTGCTTTTTCTAATACCCTTTGCAGTTTCTATACCATCCATAACAGGCATTTCTATATCTAATAATATAAGATCATATTTATCTGAATTGTTTAGAAAAGTTTTAAACCCTGCTAATCCATTTTCAGCACAATCTACAGTCATTCCTAATTTTTCAAGATATGATTTTGTGGAATCTTGTAAAAAAAGATTATCATCTACCATTAGAACTATAATCCTATTATTCTTTAGTTCAATTTTATCCAACATTTCCATATGGGGAGAAAAATCATAGTTTTTATTAATATCTTCATAAATATTTTCAGAATTTGTAGATACTTTATTAAAAAATTCATGAAATATTTTATTGTATAAATTTTTAATGAGCAATTACATCGCCTCCAAATTTTAACTTTGATTTCATCCTTGAAATACTGATATAAATCGAAAGCTCAAGATCATAATATAATAATTGAATCCAAATGTTATTCATTGCAGTTCCCGTTAAAAAAACAAACAAAGCTTTACGCCTAAAGTTTACATTTTCACCATAAATAAGTAAGATAATATTTGTCATTGAAGTATAGAAAATTATAGTAATTACAAAGGAAACAAATATTAAAATAATCTGCATAGTTGACAAATAAGCAAAATTAAAATTAAACATCCATGATCTCCAAGGTTTAAATAAAAATATGCTATTATAAATTAAAATTTTTTTAGTTATAATTAATAAATTTAACTAACATATATTATAGCATGTATATATTTAAATAAATAGACTTTTAACCCATTATATACCAAAATGGTTCATATATGTAATATATGATAAAATATTAATTGTAAAAGATAAGTAAATTTTGGAGGGTATAGTATGAATGAAGGACAAAAAAATTTTTATGAGTTTATGATGCAAAGAGTTATTGAAGGAAAGGAGGACGAATTAAAAGAAGTTTTAGTTAAAAAATTTTTAATAACTCATAAACAAAATCGCATCTATCTTCTAGAGTTTTATAAAAATCTTCAGGGCTATTGTCTTGAATGTGCCAGCAGCAGCTCATTGCATTATCTATGAATAAACATTTCATTATTATATCTTCCCTTGTATTTAAATTTTTACTTAAAATGTGAATTATATCTATTATTTTTTCTTTTTTTAATCCTGTAAAATCAAATTCATTTTCAATAAATCTAGATGTTTCAAAAATAGGATCAGCTATAACACCTTTAGGGTCTATAATGGTATAAGATTTTCTTTCATTTAAAAGCATGTTAGCATGGTGCAAATCTCCATGTAATAAGCATTTCCTATTAAATTGTTTTTTTAAATCATAATATAAATTCATAGCTAAATCTAAATGATTAAATAGTTTGCTATGTTTATCTTTAATTTTTTTCATATAAACATAAATATTTTCCAGCCAATTTTCATAGGTAGGGAAGATATTTGTATTGCTATATTTTATATGTAGGTTTTTAATTGAATTTGAAAAAAGTTCTGTTCTTTCTATAAAGCTAGAAATATTAATTAAAGTATATCCAGGAGATACCCTTTCAATTAAAAAAACTCCTCTTTCAGGATTTGCTTCATATAAATTACACATTACTTTTCCTCCATAGCATTTTAATGTGTTTATTTCTGTTATAATTTCGCTATTTGGAACACAGACCTTTAAAACACAATCTCCATGTAGTTCACTTGTGCAAAAGAATATTAAATTTATAGTTTTTGAATCAAAATATATTAAATTATTTAGCTTCCATTTTTCTTTATATTCTAAAATTAAACTGTCTAATTCACTAAAAAACATTTCTGTTTTATGGCCAAATGTTCTCATTATCTTATCTTTTGAGTCTTTTGGAATATCTATCATAATTTTCACCTCTATAATATATTTTATCTACTCTGTGATTATAATGATATAATTTATTTGATATTTTATTTTAAGGGAAGTGAAATTTTGAAAGAGGACTTATTTAAAGGAATAGAAAATATTAAAGAAGAGCTCATAAATATGAATAAATATATTTATGAGAATCCAGAGCTTGGCCATGAAGAGTTTAAAGCTATGGCAATTCTTTGTGATTTTTTAGAAAAGAATGGTTTTAATATAACAAAAGGAGCATATGGATTAAAAACTGCATTTATTGGAGAATATAAATCACAAAAAGATGGTCCAACTATATGTTATTTGTGTGAATATGATGCTTTGCCTAGCATAGGACATGGATGTGGTCATAACATGATTGGAACCATGAGCGCTGGAGCTTCTGTGCTTCTTTCTAAAGAAATTGAAAATATAGGAGGAAGGATTTTAGTTTATGGTACTCCAGCAGAAGAATCAAATGGTGCAAAGGTTGACTTTGCATTAAATGGTGCGTTTTCTGATGTTGATGTTGCAATGTTGCTTCACCCAAAATCAGGTAATTCTGAAGAAAGTGGACATTCTCTTGCCATAGATGCTCTTGAATTTGAGTTCTTTGGGAAAACATCTCATGCAGCTTCAGCACCTGAAGAAGGCATAAATGCTTTAGATTCTTGTATACAATTATTTAATGGAATAAACGCTTTAAGGCAGCATGTTAAAAGCGATGTGAGAATACATGGAGTTATAAAAAATGGAGGAGTAGCTGCGAATATTGTGCCAGATTATGCAGTAGCAAGGTTTTATATTAGAGCATCTACAAGAAAATATTTAAATGAAGTAGTTTATAAAGTTAAAAATACAGCAAAAGCTGCTGCTGATATGACAGGAGCTACTTATAAAATAAATAATTATGAATATAGCTTTGATGAATTAATGACAAATGATGCATTATCTAAAGCTTTTAATGAAAATTTAATAAAGACTGGAATAGATAAAATAGAAAAACCATCTAAATCCGCTGGGTCAACAGATTTAGGAAATGTAAGCTTAAAGGTTCCTTCAATACATCCTAACATAGGCCTTGGAAAAGATGAAATTAATGGTCATTCTAGAGAAATGGCGGATTTAACCATAACTCAAATAGGAGAAGAAAGATTAATTCAGGGAACTCTAGCTTTAGCTTTAACTGGTTATGATGTTATTTGTGATGAAAAATTATTAAAAAATATAAAGGATGAGTTTAGATTAAATAAGGAGAAATAGATGAATTATTTAGAAATATTAAATCAAATTGTTGATCTTGTAAAACAAGTAGGATCTTTTCAAAAAGAAAACATGTTTAAAAGCAGCTTATTAATAGATACAAAATCAACTGATATAGATTTAGTTACTGAAATTGATAAAAAGTCTGATGAGATGATCATAAATTATATTAAAAGTCATTTCCCAGAACATTCAATTTTAACAGAGGAATCTGGGAAAAAAGATTTAAATTCTGATTATTTGTGGGTAATAGACCCATTAGATGGAACAACAAATTATGCCCAAGGGCTGCCAATATATTCAATTTCCATTGCTTTGCAATATAGGGGTGAAACAATGCTTGGTGTAGTATATACCCCAGTTATTGAAGATCTTTTCACAGCTATAAAAGGGAATGGTGCCTTTAGAAATGGTAAAAAAATAGAAGTTTCAAAGAAGGTAGATTTAAAGACATCAGTGCTTGCAACTGGTTTTCCTTATGATATTGCACAAAATAGACTTAATAATCTTGATTATTTTAACGCCATGAGCCTTAAGGTAAGAGCTGTAAGAAGATTTGGATCTGCTGCCTATGACCTTTCACTTGTAGCAGATGGAAGATTTGATGGATATTGGGAAATGAATCTTAACATTTGGGATATTGCTGCAGGAATTTTAATGGTTAAAGAAGCAGGAGGGGAAATAATTAATTTTAGAAAAGATAGAAGAGAATCCATTATTGCTGGAAATAAACTAATGTGCAATTTAATTTTTGAGGAACTTAAAAAAGTTAATAATTAAATTATAAAAGTGAAATTAAGCTTAATGCATAATTTCACTTTTTTTAGTTTAGCTTCATATCACCAAATTTAATGAGATTTTTCTTTCTCATAAACTCTGAAATTGCTAGGCTTATTACAATTGGTATTAAGACATTTAAAATTAGTATTGAAGGAAGTGAAGAAATACCCATAACAGAAATAGTGGTAAATGGACCAATTAAAGCACATGTTCCCATGCCAGCTCCAATGGAAATTGCTTTCATTTTAAACAATGTGGTGGACAATACTCCACAAATTGCGCTAGCAATAGAAGGAGGGATCCATATCCATGGATTTTTTATTATATTAGGCAAAAGAAGTTTTGATGTGCCAATTCCTATTCCAATTAATCCTGATACTTTATTTTCTCTATAAGATGAAGTAGCGAATCCTATCATTTGAGCACAACAACCTGCAAGAGCCGCACCTGCTGCAAGGCCATCTATACCTATTGCGATACACACTCCAGCTGAAGAAATTGGAGAAGAAAGTATCATTCCAATCATAAGTCCTAAGAGTAAACCTGAAGGAATTGGTTGCATAACTGTTACAGTGTTTATTAAATTACCAATCCATTTCATAAATGATGACATAAATGGAGAAATAAATATACCTACTAACCCTCCGGATAAAATTACAAAAGCAGGGACAAGTAAAAGATCAAATTTAGTTCTTCCTTCTATTAGTTTACCAATTTCCACACCAATAAGTGCTGCAATAAATCCTCCTACTGGCTCTCCAGTTATGATGGAGCCTACAAAGCTCCCATTTGCATTTTGTGTAAGTGCTATAGTACCTGCTCCTATTGCTCCAGCTACCATAGCAGACAAAAGTGCAAACTGTTTAGCCTTTCTAGCATATGCAACACCTGCCCCTATGGCCGGTCCCATAATATATTGAGCAATTTGTCCTATCTTTATAAACAAATCTATTCCTGTATAAACTCCTATTTGTTTAATTACTACACCAATAATCAAGGAACTAAACAGCCCTTTTGCCATACCATCAAATACAGTTGCAAAGTAGTTTTGAATATTAAAGCCCTTTGTATTCATATTCATTCCTCCAAATTAATATTTCATGACATATGCCTAATTATATTTAATTTTTGGCTACAATACAAGTTTTGTTAAAATATAGACTAATTAATTTATGGATTTATATTGTAATTAATGCATTTTTTAAGATTGTAAGAATTAATTTGAATAAATTACATAAGAAATAAAATTATACATTTTACGACAAAAAAACTATTAATAAGAATTCATATGTTAAAATTTAAGAAAATTATTAAAATAATTCTAAAAAGTGAAATAATTTGAAATAAATTATGATTTTTCTATGTTTGAGCAAAACAATATAATTTTTATATTGATAGGGGGATGAATTAAAGAATATAGAGCTGGGAAAGTTTTAAATAAAATTTGAAAATTTAAATTATTTTTAGGGGGTATTTACATTGAAAAAAATCGCTACTTTAGTAGCTACAACTATGTTATCAATTTCCTTTATGGTATCAACAGGTATTAGAGCCAATGCACTTACTATTTCTGACGTGGATTCTAATAATGATGGGGTAGTACAAGGAACAGAATTAGAAGACTACATTAATAATGTTGCAAATGGTACTTCATTTGATTTAAGTGGAATTTCCATTAAAGGTGGTTTTTCTGTTAGTAGACAAGGTCTTACCTTAGATGGTGGAAGTTCAGCTAATATTGATTCTGTGGATATTGATGCAAGCGGAGTGACTTTAAAAGGTTTTAATATTTCTGCAAGTAGTGGCTCTAATGTTACAGTTGAATCTGGGACAAGCGGAGTAAATATTTTAGGAAATACATTTACAGGGAATGGAACTCAGCCATTTTATGTAAAAAGTGGTTCATCAGGAACAATAATTAAAAATAATAAATTTTCTGGTTATTTTAATAATAGCCCTGTTGTAAGTGGTGATGGTTCAATAGTTTGCACAAACACTTTTGATTCTTCCTATAAAACAGGCGATGGATATTCATTAATGGTAACTGGAGAAGCAGGTACAATAAGCTCTTTAGTAAGATATAATGCTTTTCAAAATGGAACACAAAAAGCATCTGTGAAAGTTAACAATGCAGTTTGTACTTTTGAGCAAAATCAATTTAATGGTATTTTAACAGATGATGGGAAAATATTAGGTATAGAACTTGTTTCAGGTACAATAATTGGAAAAGACGATAATGAAACAGAATATGTAAATGATGATGGTAAATATTTCTGGTATACAGATGGAAGATATGTGCCAAATACAACATGCGCACCAAATACAACAACTGAAGTAAATACAACATGTGCGCCAAATACAACAGTAGAAGTAAACACAACATGTGTACCAAATACAACAACAGAAGTAAATACAACATGTGCGCCAAATACAACAGCACCAAATACCACATGTGGACCAAACACCACGGCGAAACCAAATACAACATGTGTGCCAAACACAACAGCGAAACCAAATACAACATGTGCACCAAATACCACAACACAAAATACAACATGTGCGCCAAATACCACAACACAAAATACAACATGTGCACCAAATACCACAGCACAAAATACAACATGTGCACCAAATACCACAGCACAAAATACAACATGCACACCTAATACAACTTGTGCAAATACTACAGCGCAAAATACAACATGTAATACTACAAATAAAACTGTGATTGTAACAGTTCCACCTGATACAACAAGTACATATTGTCTTCCAACAACTGGAGAAAATTATAATGGAATATTTGATATTTTTTTAAGGCTATTGGACAACAAATAATTTAAGTGAATTTAAAAAAGGATTATGCAATAAATGTATAATCCGCTTTATTAAGTTTGATTTGGGGACACAAAGAGAATTAATTATAGGAAAATGAAATTTTTACAAATTAATGAAAAATATAGTAAAAATTAATAAAATATGGTAGAATAGGATGAATTAATTTCTTTTATTATTTAATTTAATACAAATAATAAAAGAATATTTTAATGAAATACTTGTACATACTAATATACTAGTAAAATCTACATAACAACCTCTGGTAATAAAGTTTTTGGACAAGTATTTAAAATAACAAAGAATTGTATTTCTTGGAGGTAATTAATATGAAAAAAATTTCAAGTGTAATTGCTTTTTGTGCATTAGTATTAACTATAGTGTTTCAATCTGCAGTTAGTACAAGTGCATTAACTAATTCTGAAAGTAATACCTTAAATCAAAACTTATATGCAACAATTGGTTTAACCTGCAAAAGTAATCGTCCGCCATGTGTTACAAGTTATTGTGGATCTGTATGCGATACTCAAATTATAAAAAGTAAACTAGTAGCTACAGATCCAGATGGAGATAAATTAAAATTTACAATTATTTCAGGAATGCCAAATCCAAAGACTCAAGGTACATTTGTTCTTGATTCTGAAACAGGTAATTTTACTTTTACACCTGTTGTTGGGTACATAGGAACTATAAGTTTCATTTTTCAAGTGTCGGATGGAGTAAATAAAGTTAATCAATGTGGAACACTTTGGGTAGTACATTGCGGTTCAAATACAACTAAAAATACAACAAATAGTAACACAAGCAATAGTACAAATAATTCAAATACAAGTAGTAATACAACATGTAACACAAGTAGTAATACAAGCGATAGCACAGATAATTCAAATACAAGCAATACATCAAATACAAGTAACACATCAAACACAAGCAGTAATACAACATGTAATACAAGCGATAGCACAGATAATTCAAACACAAGTAATACATCAAACACAAGTAGCAATACAACATGTAATACAAGTAACACATCAAATACAAGTAGCAATACAACATGCAACACAAGCAATACATCAAATACAAGTAGTAATACAACATGTAATACAAGCAATACATCAAATACAAGTAGCAATACAACATGCAACACAAGTAATACATCAAACACAAGTAGCAATACAACATGTAATACAAGTAATACATCAAATACAAGTAGCAATACATCAAATACAAGTAACACATCAAATACAAGTAGCAATACAACATGCAATACAAGTAACACATCAAATACAAGTAGCAATACAACATGCAACACAAGCAATACATCAAATACAAGTAGTAATACAACATGTAATACAAGCAATACATCAAATACAAGTAGCAATA
>JAVBPD010000034.1:0-14954 GCA_031549885.1 Clostridiaceae bacterium | reverse complement strand
TTTTTAATGAATGTGACACAATGTAGTTTTGTAACATTTAAAATACAATTGTTTCAATGTTTTAAACATATATTATAAAATTTTAAAGTTAATATGTTACATATAAGTTAATATAAGTCTTTTAAGTAACATAGATAGGTTTTCTACATTTCAGTACATAGCACAAATGCTCCTATTACCCGCTTTTGGTGTATTCATTTATACTCCCCCAATATTTCTTTATATGTTTATTATAACCATTTTTCGAGGAGTTATATGATTTTCTTCTATATAATTTTTTGTGGGCAAAGCATAGAGCTAAAAGCTAGGGACTTGAAGCAGAAATGCTATCAAGCCAAATTGACTACCCTAAGCACTTCGAGTGTTACGTTAAGACAGAATGGATAGTTACCCGTGGATGTATGCTCTAGTCTGCGGCTCTAAGGCAAACGATTAAACAATTCTAAGGGTAAGGAATAGTGTTGTTTGTAAAAACCTGTATTAACTTTGGGGAAGGGCATCTAACCATAGAAATATGGAATTATATGTTAAATCATATTAAAGAAAAGGAGAAAACCGATTATGGTATACGTCTTAGACATAGATGGAAAACCTATCATGCCGACTAACAGACATGGCAAAGTAAAGCATCTATTAAAAGAAAAGAAAGCAATAGTTAAAAAGCGTTGTCCATTCACAATACAATTGACATACAAATCGACTGACTATGTACAGCAGATCACATTAGGAATAGATGCTGGCAGTAAAAAAATCGGTCTATCAGCGACTACTAAAACGAAAGAATTATACGCTTCTGAGGTCACTCTCAGAACTGACATAGTAGATCTTTTATCAGCAAGACGTGCATTCAGATCAGCCAGGCGTAATAGAACCACTCGTTACAGAAAACCAAGATTTAATAATAGAGTAAAGCACAAAGGGTGGCTTGCTCCATCCATAGAAAATAAAATACAAACGCATCTAAACGTGGTAGAGAAACTTCACAAAATACTTCCGATTTCTAACATCATCGTTGAAGTTGCAAGCTTTGATATTAGAAAAATAAAGAACCCGGATATCCAAGGAGAAGACTATCAAAACGGCGATCAATTAGGATTTTGGAATATAAGAGAATATGTACTGTTTAGAGACGGTCATAAATGCCATGGCAAGAAAAACTGCAAAAATAAAATACTAAATGTTCATCACATAGAATCTAGAAAAACCGGTGGCAATAGTCCGTCTAATCTTATCACTTTATGTGAAGACTGTCATGACGCTTATCACAAGGGTCTTCTTAAATTAAATCTAAAGCGTGGAGAATCGTTTAGAGATGCCGCTTTCATGGGTATAATGCGATGGGCATTTTATAACCGCTTAAAAGAAATATATCCAAGCGTTTCATTAACATATGGATATATTACAAAAAATACAAGAATAACAAGCAATTTAGAGAAAACTCACGCCATTGATGCAAGATGTATTAGTGGAAATCCTATGGCTATTTCATCGAATGTTTGTTATGCACAAAAAGCGGTGAGAAGACACAATCGTCAAATCCACAAAGCGACTATCTCAAAAGGCGGTCATATAAAATTAAATCAATCACCTAAGTATGTGTTTGGATTTCAATTATTTGACAAAGTAGAAATACTTTTGAGTAAACTCCAAGGATTTATATTTGGTAGACGCTCAAGAGGCAGCTTTGACATCAGAACCTTGAGTGGTGTAAAACTATCAGCTGGCATTAGCTATAAAAAATTAAGATTACTTGAAAAAAGAAAAACAATATTAACAGAAGAAAACCAATAGAAAGGAATCGCTGCGTTCCTCCACATATTTAAAAATAGTGGTATCCCGCAGCAAGGAAATTTTGATGAGCTTTTTTTAGATAAGGAGCGGTTTTTATGGTTATAATTTTAAAACCAGATGCAAATGATATACAGATTAAAATAATCAGCAATATGATTAAAGATTTTGGCTTAGATGTTCACATTATAAAAGGAGAAACATGTATAATAATTGGAATAATTGGTGATACCACTAAAATAGACGAAGGAGCTATTGAACTTTTAGATGGCGTAGATAGAATTATCCACATTCAAGAGCCCTTTAAAAAAGTAAATAGAAAATTTCACCCAAATAACAGCATTATTAAAGTTTCAAATAAAGAAATTGGATCAAATAAAATAGCTTTAATTGCAGGACCTTGCTCTGTTGAAAATGAAGATCAAATTTTAGAAATAGCAAAACGAGTAAAAGAATCAGGAGCTCACTTTTTAAGAGGGGGCGCATTTAAACCGAGGACATCGCCATATGCATTTCAAGGAATGGGAATTGAGGGCCTAAAGCTTTTAAACATTGCAAAAGAAGAAACAGGCCTTCCAATTGTATCAGAAATCATGTCCACAGAATATTTAGACTTTTTTATAGAAAATGTAGATATAATACAAGTAGGTGCAAGAAATATGCAAAATTTCGATTTATTAAAAGCGCTGGGAAAGACAAATAAACCTATTCTTTTAAAAAGAGGGCTATGTTCTACCATTGAAGAGCTCTTAATGTCTGCAGAATACATACTTTCAAGTGGAAATGACAATGTTATACTTTGTGAAAGAGGAATTAGAACTTTTGAAAATTATACTAGAAATACACTGGATATAAGCGCTATACCTGTAATAAAAAAATTAAGCCATCTTCCTGTTATAGTGGACCCTTCCCATGCTTCAGGAATGTGGTGGATGGTTGAACCATTATCAAAAGCCGCCATAGCAGCTGGAGCAGATGGCCTTATTATTGAAGTTCATAACGATCCAATTCACGCTTTATGCGATGGCCAGCAGTCCATAACCCCAGATAGATTCTCTCAATTGGTAAATAAATTAAAGCTCATAGCAAATATAGAAAATAGGGAAATATAAAAATGTTATTAAAAGTAAACATACCTCAAAATTCATATAACATAATTATCAAAAGAGGAATAAAACCATTGGATGAAATTCACAAAACTTTTAAAGGCAATAAAATATTTGTAATTACTGATGAAAATGTGAATAAATTATATGGTGAAAATTATTTAAATAAAATAGTTTTAAAGCCAGGTGAGGATACAAAATCCATTAAAAATTTAGAGCTTATTTACAAAGAAATGGCTCTATTTAATATTTCAAGAGATGATTTAATAATTGCACTAGGTGGAGGTGTAATTGGAGATATAGCAGGTTTTGCTGCTAGCACTTTTCTTAGAGGAATTCCCTATATTCAAATACCAACTTCGCTTCTTGCCCAAGTGGATAGCTCAGTTGGCGGAAAGGTAGCGGTTAATTTAAATTTAGGTAAAAATTTAGTAGGAAGCTTTTATCATCCCAAGTTAGTTTTAATAGATCCAAATTTTTTAAACACTCTGCCTATTAGAGATTTAAATGATGGACTTTCTGAAGTTATAAAATATGGATGCATAAAGAACGTTGATCTTCTTAATGCTCTTTCTTCTTTTAAAAATTATGACGATGTTTTTAAAAACATAGAGGATATAATATTCACCTGTTGCAACATAAAAAGAGAATTAGTTGAAAAAGATGAAAAAGATTTTAAAGAGAGGATGATATTAAACTTTGGCCATACCATAGGACATGGCATTGAAAAATATTTTAATTACGAAAAATATACCCATGGTGAGGCTGTGGCAATTGGTATGTACTTAATTACAAAAATTAGCGAAGAAATGGGATTTACCTATTTAGGTACCAAAGAAAAAATAAAGGAATTGCTTTTAAAATATAACTTACCATTTAATTGTGAAATTAATAATAAAGAGAAATTAATTCAAAGCATATTTTTAGATAAAAAGTCTAATTCAAAAAGCATTAATTTAATTTTTCTAAAGGACATAGGTCATCCATTTGTACACAATATTTCAAAAGAAGATCTATCAAAAATCATAAAAAGGATGTGATAATATTTTTCAAGCAGAAATTATGCCAAAAAAACTAGAAGGAAATATAAAAATTCCTCCTTCAAAAAGCTTATCCCATAGAGCAATAATAGCAGCATCTTTAGCTATTGGAGAATCTATAATAAAAAATGTACAATTTTCTTGCGATATAACAGCTACTATTAAATCTATGGCAAGTCTTGGAGCAGATATAAAAGTAGAAAATGCATCTCATACTTTGAAAATAAATGGTACAAACACCTTAAAAAATATTAAAAATTTTACTATAGATGCAAAAGAATCTGGTTCAACTTTAAGGTTTTTAATGCCCATTGCCCTCATATCAAATAGAGAATTCACATTTATAGGAGAAGGAAATCTTCCTAAAAGACCCCTTGATCCTTATTTTGATATTTTTAAAAAAAATAATATACCTTATCAAAGGGGAGAATCAAATCTACCATTAAATATAAAGGGACCTCTTTTAAGTGGAACCTTTTATTTAGATGGAAATATAAGCTCTCAATTTATATCAGGGCTTTTAATGGCTTTACCTCTTTTAAAAGAAGATTCTAAAATAGTAATAAATAAAAAATTAGAATCTAAAGCATATGTAGATTTAACCATAGATACTTTAGATTCTTTTGGAATTAAAGTAGAAAATAAAAATTATGAAGAATTTATAATTAAGGGATCCCAAAAGTACATTCCTTCTATTTACGAAATTGAAGGGGATTTTTCGCAGGGAGCATTTTTTATAGCAGCTTCCGCTTTAGGTAGCAATATAAAAGTTTTAGGTTTAAATATGAATTCTAAGCAAAGCGATAAAGTCATAATTGATATAATAAGTAAAATGACTAAATCATCTAAAGATCTTCATGGCATTACAATAGATATAAGTGAATGCCCTGATCTATTTCCTATTTTAACTATTCTTGGATGCTTTGCATTTGGTGAAACAAAAATAATAAATGGAAAAAGAGTTAGATTAAAAGAATGCGATAGAATACATTGTTTAGTTTTAGAATTAAAAAAATTAGGAGCAGATATAAAGGAAACAGAAGATGGTGCTATAATAAATGGTCCTTGCAATTTAAAAGGTGGAATTTGCAGTAGCCATAACGATCACAGAATTGCCATGGCTCTTTCCATCATATCAACTAAAATCAACGATATTCTTATAATCACAGACAGCAAATGTGTAAATAAGTCCTATCCTGATTTCTTTTATGATTTTAAAAGTTTAGGAGGGGAAGTTTATGAGCGGAATATGGGGAAATAAGTTAAAATTAAGCATCTTTGGAGAATCTCATGGGCCTTGTGTGGGCATTACAATAGATGGAATAAAAAGTGGGTTTAAAGTCGACCCTGAATTTATTATAAATGAAATGAAAAGAAGAGCTCCTGGGCAAAGCAAATTAACTACTGAGAGATATGAAGATGATGAATTTGAAATTTTAAGTGGCATTTTTAATGGTTATACTACTGGAAGCCCAATTTGTGCAATAATAAAAAATAATAACACCATTTCTATTGATTATTCAGAGTTAAAAAATAAAATGCGGCCAGGTCATTCTGATTATGGAGCATTTATAAAATACAATGGTTTTAATGATTGCAGAGGGTCAGGACATTTTTCTGCAAGATTAACTGCAGGGCTTAATTTTGCAGGCGCTCTGTCAAAACAAATTTTAAATACAAATGGAATTATAATTGGAGCTCATATAAAGAGCATTGAAAAAATAGAAGATGAAAACTTTGATATGGTAAATATAAATGATAATTTATTAAAAAACCTTTTATCAAAGGACTTCCCAGTTATAAATGAATCCATTGGGGCTAAAATGCAACAGGCAATTTTAAATGCAAAAGAAGATCAAAATTCTGTTGGTGGTATAATTGAATGTGCCATATTAAATGCTCCTCCAGGAATTGGAGAACCTTTTTTTGACTCTGTTGAAAGTAGCATTTCACATTTAGCTTTTTCAATCCCTGCTGTTAAAGGCATTGAGTTTGGAAAAGGGTTTAACATATCAAAATTAAGAGGAAATATTTCAAACGATGAGATGTATATAGAAAATGGAAAAATTAAAACAAAGACCAATAACAATGGTGGTGTATTAGGTGGAATAACAAATGGCATGCCTATCATATATAGAGTAGCATTAAAACCTTCTTCATCTATTTCAAGGCTTCAAAACACCGTTGATGTAAGCACAATGGAAAATACCACTTTAACTATAAAAGGAAGGCATGACCCTTGTGTAGTACTTAGAGCGCTTCCTCTTGTAGAATCTATAGGAGCCATTGCTATTTTAGATTTTATCCTTTAGCCATAAATTTTTTGGAGGAAAAATGTTAGATGATTTAAGAAAAGAAATTGATATTGTTGATAAAGAGATTTTAAAATTATATGAAAGAAGGATGAAAATAGTAAAGGATGTAGCCATATATAAAGGAAAAAACCACATTTTAATTGCAAATGCATCTAGAGAAAAAAAAGTTATAGAAAATATAGTTTTAAATCTTGAAAATAAGGAAATTAAGGAAGAAGCAATTGAATTATTTAAAAAAATAATTCTTTTAAGCAAAGTATATGAACATAGAATTTTAAACCATAAAAATATAGTTCTAATTGGAATGCCAGGCTCAGGAAAAAGCAGCATAGGAAAATTAATTGCAAAAGATTTAAGCATGAAATTTGTGGACATTGATAAGTACATAGAGGAAAAAGAAGAAAAAACCATTGATGAAATTTTTAAAAGTGGGGAAAATCACTTTAGAAAAGTTGAAAGCAATTATATATCAAGCTTAAATCCCCTTTTTAATGCTGTAATTTCAACTGGTGGCGGGGTTATTTTAAGAGAAGAAAATATGGAGAATTTAAAGAAAAATAGCATTATCGTATTTATCAATAGGCCTTTAAAAAGTATCATTAAAGACATGGATATTGGTCATAGGCCTCTTTTAAAGGATAGAATAGATAAAATATATGATATTTATGATAGTAGAATTGATCTTTATAAAAAATATAGCAATTTTGAAATAATAAATGATGATACTATGGAAAAGGCTAAAGATGAAATCATTAAAATATATAAAAATTAGGGGGATAAATTTATGCCAAAATTAAGCAAGAAAGTTTACAAATTTGAAGAATCGGTAATAAGGAATATGACAAGAATTTCAGATGAATATGGAGCTATAAATCTATCTCAAGGCTTTCCAGATTTTGATCCACCTAAGGATTTAATAAATAAGTTGAAGGAAGTTTGCGATAAAGACCATCATCAATATGAAATAACATTTGGAGCAAAGGATTTTAGAGATGCTTTAGCTTTAAAACTTAAAAAATTTATGAACATTAAAATAAATCCAGATGAAAATATAGTTGTAACCTGTGGAAGTACAGAGGCTATGATTGCAACAATGCTCTCAATTTGCGATCCTAACGATAAAGTTATAGTTTTTTCTCCATTTTATGAAAATTACACTGCAGATACTATTTTATCTTACGCTGAGCCTATTTATGTTCCTCTTAATCCACCATCATTTAGCTTTGATAAAGATGTTTTAAGAAAAGCGTTTATGCAAAGACCAAAAGCTATAATATTATGCAACCCTTCTAATCCAACAGGAAAAGTATTTACCTACGATGAATTATCATATATTGCTTCGCTTTGCACAGAATTTGATGCATTTGCAATACTTGATGAGGTTTATGAGCATATTATATTTAAAGGATATAAGCATACATACATGGCATCTCTTCCAGGAATGTTTTCTCGCACTATATCTTGTAGCTCATTATCTAAAACTTATTCTATTACTGGATGGAGGCTTGGGTATGTGGTGGCTGATAAATATGTAATTGATGAAATTAAAAAAACCCATGATTTTTTAACTGTTGGCGCTCCTTCAATTCTTCAAACTGCTGCAGCACATGCTTTAAGATTTCCTGAAAAGTATTATGAGGATTTAGCATTAGGATATGAGAGGAAAAAAGAAATATTTTTAAATGGTCTTTCTGATTTAGGTCTTTCCTTTTTCGAGCCTCAAGGCACTTACTTTACATTAGTTGATGTAAGCCATTTTAATGTAGAGGATGATCTTGAGTTTTGCAAATGGCTTATAAAAGAAATTGGAGTTGCTGCTGTACCTGGATCAAGCTTTTTTAAAGAAGATGTGAAAAATTATATAAGGCTTCACTTTGCTAAAAAAGAAGATACGCTAATTGAAGCTTTGGAGAGACTTAAGAAGCTTAAGACAAAAAAATATAACTCTTAAATAAAATGGATTTATAGAAAAATGGATTTAATAATTTTAACAACATTAAAATCCATTTTTCTCTAATTTTTAACACTATTAAAAACATCTATTCAATTATTAGTTCTGCTTTTACACATTCATAAAAGTGTTCTTCCATATTAGGTTTTACATGTAGTACATTAATCTTAATTTTTCGTCCAATTTGAATAGCTTCTACAACTTCTTTTGAAAAATAAGACGGAATGTATCCAATCACTTTACCTTGACACAAAATCTGAACTGCATTTTCATCAACACTATTGTTTGGCTCAGTTCTATATGATAACGACATATTTCTTTTCAATAAATCAAAACTACTTTTGTCAAGATAATATTTTGTACCAGCAATATAGAATTGTCTCTTAATATATTTATCAGATAAATATATTGGTTCTACAAATTCTAATGAATCTGTTGGTAACCTTCCACCACTTCTTTTAAGTAATTCAAACTCATCATAATTTTCCAACTCATACATACTTAAAATATCTTTGATATCAACTCTTCGTTTATCAGGCAATCTTGATGAAAATACAGAAAATAATTTATCAGATGAATATTTTTTTTCAAGATCAGGAAAAGCGATAAGGTTTTTAAATCCCTTTTTAATTAAATCAGGCATCTCTTGTTTCACATATTGAAATTCATAAGAATTTGTCTTTGTTAATTTACCAATTACATGTCTAAGTTTATTAGTATTGTCTTGCCATATTACTAATAAGTTATCTTCACTTTTAATATTTTCCGTAACAATCACCTCCTTAATTTAAATATATCAATAATTCTGTTTCTCCGCTGTGTCAAAAATAAAAACAATAATTTTTTCATACCCTGAGAAATAATATCATCTGGATAATCATTTATCAAATCAACAATTTTATTATCTGTTAAAACACTACCTAACATATCAACATAGTATGTACATTCTCTAAAAAAATGATGAGCTAGATATTCAACCATTTTAAAATGAGTAGGCCTTTCTTTTGTATTCTCAAAACGTATTATAGATTTTGATTTAGAATCTATTTGAGCATTAAACCAATTTTTGTCATGAAGATTTATTTTATCTTCACTTACAATGCTACAAAGTGAAGAACCATTATCATATAACGGAGATATTTTAGGTTTAAGATTATCTTTGCTTAATACAACACCCCAGTTACTATGGTGTCTATCAGTATTTCCAATTAAAGCATCAAAAAGTGGAATTATCAAAAAATCTTTTTCTAAACCCATTTCTTTTAATGATTTCATTATCATTTGAAGTGAATACCATGTACCTGTTGAAGAATCAAAAAATTTATCAACACTATAAGCAGGATACTCTTTTGATATAAAGTATAGCCCTTCATTAAGATATTCATTCTCCTTTAGCAACATATAGCTCATTGATCCTATAGAATCACAATAAGATCCTATATCAACCTTTGCACAAGGAATGTTTAATATGTTAGCAATTTCGCAAGCTAAACATTCAGCCCAATATTCTCCTGTAATATTACTTTTACTTGTTACTTTAGGATATTTAAATATTCCTCTTTGTTTCTTTTCATAATTTATTAACCAATTTTTTTTACTTGCACCGCTACCAAGTGGAGTATCAATATCTACTTCCCAACTATCAAAAGATATAAGTTTTTTCATCAATTCTCCCCCATTATGATTAATATTATATCTCAATTAAGATATATAGAGATCTTTCAAATACCATGTTGGTACAGGATTATTCATGTTGTCAAACCAATGTAGGACTTTTTTAACAATATGAATCATTACCATAACATCCCTAAGAACATTAAATATTGATAATTCATTATATAAGAAGAATAAGAAAAAATAAATCGTCTTGGTGATTAAAATGTCCTTAATATAGAGACCACTTTAGCACCAAGACGTAATTTTTCGAAGCTATCAAATTTGGGTAACCGCACTTTTCGTATTTTTAGTTACATCTTATTGTAAAACATTCTTCTTAAGCGATTTCTCAACTGCCACTTGTACAGCATTTAATATATTTTCATATCCAGTACAACGGCACAAATGGCCTGAAAGCGCTTTGCGAAGCTCTTCACGTGTATATGGTTTCTTGCTTTCTAATATTTCTACAGCTGTCATTAAAAATCCAGGAGTGCAAAATCCACATTGCACGGCCCCTTCATCTATAAAAGCTTGCTGGATTTCAGAGAGCTCTCCATTTGGTCCGAGTAAACTTTCAACTGTGCGTATATTTTTGCCATCAGCCCAAACAGCTAAATATATACAAGAATTGTAACACTCGCCATCTATAATTACATTACAAGCTCCGCATTCCCCAACTTCGCAGCCTTTCTTTACTGAAGTTAATCTATATTCACCTCTTAAAAGGTCAGCAAGAGAGGCACGGACATCAACAATAGTTTCAGTTTCTTTGCCATTAATTGTACACTTTATTAATGATGTTTGCTTCATAAACTCCCTCCTGACAATTTTATTGCTTCTATAAAGGCTCGTTTTGTAAGCTCTTCTACAAGCTGAATTCGCAATTCTTTAGATGCACGCCAGCTAGTGCGTGGATTTACATCATTAAGCGCAGCTTTAGAAGAGATTTCTACTGTTTCCATAGTGCAAGCTTTTCCATTTGCAGCATGTTCTGCACTTTCAGCACGCATAGGTATAGGACCTGCAACACCAAATCCAACCCTCATGCGCTCCACAGTTTTCTTATCAGGTGAAAGGCGAACATTTACAGAGCAGCCTAAAGTGGCAATATCCATAGCGTTGCGCATTGCATATTTAATATAATGACCAAAACAATCCTTATAACTATCTTCTTTAATTAATATTGCTGTTAAAATCTCATCATGTTCTAAAGCTACTTTTCCAGCTTTTATATAAAATTCCCTTATAGGAAGAGTACGCACTCCATTTGGTCCTGTAATTTCCATTATAGCATCATAAGCTATTAAGGTAGAGGCAGAATCAGCAGAGGTTACACCGTTACAAGTGTTTCCACCTATAGTACCAATATTCCTAATTTGCGGTCCACCTACCATATCAACAGCTTCACCAAGAACATTTATATATTTTTGAATTATAGGATCCTTTGTAATATGTGAAAAACTTGTAAGTGCACCAATTCTAAGGGTTGCATCATCATCTATTGAAATTTTGCGAAGCTCATTTAATTTATAAATGCTAACTAATTCACAGCCTGCAAGTTTTCCTTCACGAATTTGTATGAGAACATCGCTTCCTCCAGCAATTATCTTCGCATTTGGATGTTTTTGTAATAACTCTATTGCATTTGACACGCTGCTCGCTTCATATAATGCTTCTATATCGTACATTGAACCAACCTCCTTATATTAATCCTGCTTCTTTAAATGCAGGGAAAAGTACATGGGGACTTAGTGGTATGCTGTTAATTTTAACTCCAGTAGCGTGTAATACAGCATTACGAATAGCTGGTGCCCCCGGAACTGCAGGAGGTTCACCTAATGCTTTTGTTCCAAAAGCACTTGTAGGCTCATAGTTTTCCACAAATTGTGCTTCTAAATGTGGATGATCCATAATAGTTGAAAGCTTATAATCAAGTAAATTATCATTTAAAAGCTTACCAGTTTTTTCATCGTATATTAACTGTTCTGATATTCCAAATCCAATGCCCATGCTCATACCACCATGCACCTGCGCTTCCGCAAGTTGAGGATTAATTAACTTTCCACAATCATGAACATTTATCAAATTGAGCAATTTAACCTTGCCAAGTGGAATATCCACTTCTACCTCAGCAAATGAGCAAGCAAAGCTATACGCATTAGATTTGCATTGTACTGTATCTTCAGCAGTAATATGCTCTGAATGATCTAAACTATATAAAACTTCTGTAGCAAGCTCGGAAAGTGTCATTAATATATTGTTATTATTTGGTTTATGCACAATATTTCCATCTATTATGTCAAGATCGTAAGCTTTCATACGGGTAATTCTTTCAGCATTTTTTAGAATCTTTTCTTTAAGGCTTGATGCTACCTGTTTAATTGCCATACCTCCTACATAGGTTTGACGAGATGCATAAGCGCCTGTGCCAAAAGGAGTTATATCAGTATCTTGAGTGCTTATTGTGTGTACATCTTCAAATTTTATACCCAAAGCTTCAGCTGCCATTTGTGCAAACGCTGTATCTGCTCCTTGACCTATTTCTGTATCGCCAAGCTGAAGTTGCACCGAACCATCTTGATTTAAAACCATACGGCAACAAGACACTTCTAATGCAATTGGCCAAACCGCAGTATTATACCATATAATGGACATTCCGACTCCACGGCGAATTGGGCCAGTTTGGTTTTTATAAATTTCTCTTTTTTCATCCCACTTAATATATTCTTTACCTTTTTCTATGCACTCATTTAAACTGTCAAAATAATTTACATTTTTACTAAATGAATCTACGAATCCAACTGGCATCATATTCATCTGTCTATATTTAATAGGATCCATTCCTAAAGTATGAGCTATATCCTCAGCATTTGCTTCAATTGCAAAAATTGATTGAGGTATACCATATCCACGCATTGCACCTGCTGTGGCAGTATTAGTGTGAACTGTATATGCCTCCGCCTTTTTATGCTTATCATTATATAACTGCATAAATGCTGTCATTGATTTTGAAACAATGCTATGCCCATGTGACCCATAAGCTCCTTGATTTGAGTAATATTCTCCACTTCTTGCAACAAGTTCTCCATTTGGCCTTGCATATGATGTTAAATGTATTTTCATACCATGGCGAACACGAGTGCCAAAGAAAGTTTCCTCCCTTGAAAGTTCAAGTTTAACAAGCCTTCCTCCAACTTGAGTACATAAATACGCATTTAATGGCTCATAAAGCGCATCTTGTTTGTTTCCAAATCCACCACCAATATATGGCTTTATTATGCGTACCTTCCCCCAAGGGATTCCAAGTGCTTGCCCAACAACACGCCTTACAATGTGGGGTATTTGAGTAGATGATACTACAACTATTCGACCACCTTCCATATATGCATAAGATATTGGAGGTTCAATGTGACAATGTTGAACTATTGGTGTATTGTACCAGCCTTCAACTTTTATTAAACCTTCTTCTTTAATTGCTTCATCAAAATCACCTAGCTTTACACAATGATGACCTAATATATTATTGGGGCGATCCTCGTAAAGCTGCACTACACCATCTTTCATAGACTCAATAGGATCTATAATAACAGGGTATTCTTCATACGAAACTTTTATTGCCTTTAATGCACGATTTGCAGCTATCTCATCTTCAGCAATTACACAAGCAATGTCATCTCCATATAACCTTACTCTTTTGTTTAAAAGAAGACGATCCTTTGGGTCCTGATGATGTGGATCAGTGGACCATGGATGTCCTGCTGTGGGAAATGGAATGTTTGGAACATCAAAACATGTTATAATTTTAACAACTCCAGGTATATTCTCTGCCTCTTTAATATCCATTTTAGTAACCAGACCATTCGCAATGGTTGAATGCAATATCTTTCCAATAAGAGCATTTTTATCTACTAAATCATCAGTATATTTAGCACGACCAGTTACTTTATCATAAGCATCAATGCGAGGAACGCTTTTTCCTACAATCATACTCCTACCTCCTAAAAATAATAAATTTATAATAAAATATTATTTTAACATATAAACTTAAGCAAAATATGACTACTTTATATTAATATTATATACTTTTTATCAACATTCTTCATATACTTTATACAAAGAACTTGACTAAAAATAGCATGAAAAAATGATAACCTATACACAAATAAAGTTATCATTTTTTTGTTTACTTAAATTTTTCATATATCTTTAAAATCTCTTCATAGTCTTCCTTTGTATCGCAATCGAATATAACGCATTTATCATCTACCTTAACATCATGTATTTCAACGTTATTTTGTTCAATGGCACCACGCAGTCCACCATTTCCATTATATCTTTCAATCATTGGTATTAAATGCGAGCTTAAAACAACAGGATGTCCAGGTACACCATTAAATAAAGGTCGTACAAAATCTCCATCAGCCTTAACTATATTTTCTATGGTATCATGTTTAATTAATGGAACATCAGCAGGTGTAATGATTATTCTATTGCAAACATCTTTAAGCTCCTTTAAGCCAAGTATAAGTGAGTGAATCATTTGAGTATTGTTGTAATTAGGATTATGTACAAAAATAACAGAACTATTTTTTAAAATACATTCAACTTCTTCACTTTTGTAGCCAGTTACTACAACAATTGGCTCTGCCCCAGCATATTGCATCATAGAAACCACCCATGAAATCATTGGCATATTTCCGATTTTAAGCAATGGTTTAAAATCCTTCATTCTTGAAGATAAACCTGCGGCTAAAATAATCCCTCCTAATTTTCCCAAGCGATCATCTGCTACTTAAAATATGAACAAATATATTCATATCAAGAAAATTCCTTCTTCAACGTATCTGCCCTTGAAACAATATTTTGAAATATTATTTCTAATAACATTTGATATGATACTCCAAAGGCGTAAATTCCCCTAAAGCCTAGGGTACATGTATACAATAGCTTTATTTTGCTATTTTGTATACTTTTGCATTTGCAAGGTTTATACTAGCATTTAAATCTCTATCTATTTCATGACCGCATTCGGGACATTTATATATCCTATCTTTTAGTTTGAGATTTTTATTTAAGCATCCACATTTTGAACATA
>JAVBPD010000125.1:0-32042 GCA_031549885.1 Clostridiaceae bacterium | reverse complement strand
AGCTCCTGCTATTAAACCCATGGTTAATTGTGCACTGCGCCAGCCAAAAGTCTGAACAAGTTTAGAAGCAAGTGGAACAAATACTGCACCACCTACACCTGAAAATGCCAGGGCTATTCCAAGCATGGTGCCCGACCTTTTAGCAAACCACCTGTTGATAAGTATAGGAACAGGTAACAATATTATAAATGATGCAGAAACACCTGTAATAGCTCCGATGATATATAAATGTACAACTGCTTTAGAAAAGGACAAACATGCAAATCCTGTTGAACTTACAATAAAAGCTGTGGTGAGTATGATTTTCATATTATATTTTTTGAATATTTTTGCAGCTAAAGGTAACATGAGCATTATAACCAAAGATTTAATTGTTACATAAAAAGATACACTTCCAATTCCAACATTAAACTCTGAAGAAATAGGTTTATAAAAGACACCTGCACAAGTAGCGAGAATACCAATACCTGAAATCATAATGATACAGCAGCTTATTAAAATAAACCAAGCATGATGAATTTTATTTTTCATAGAATTCCGCCTTTTTTATTTAATTCTAAGTCATCTCCCATGCAAATTCCACTATTAATCCATTTTACAAATATTCTCTATATAAGCTACAGCTAGTAAATTTTATATAATAAATCCTGATAATATATATTAAATTTATTAATAAAAAGTTTTGCAAAGCTATTTTATAAAATGTAATATATTCTTAGTATTGTAATTTTTTTTAGGAGGATATGCATGGTTAATTTACCTGATATTTTTGAACAATTTAGTGACGCAAGGAAACAAGGTTTTCTTACAATGAAGAATTTAAAGGATGAAGGAAAAGGCGTAGTTGGAGTTTTTTGCACATATACACCTTATGAAATTTTTATGGCTGCAGGTTTAGTAACTGTAGGGTTATGTTCTACTAGCGATGAAACTATACCAGAAGCTGAAAAAGTATTGCCAAGAAATTTATGCCCACTTATTAAATCAAGTTATGGATTTGCCATTACTGATAAATGCCCATATATGTATTTTTCTGATTTAGTTGTTGGAGAAACAACTTGTGATGGAAAGAAAAAGATGTATGAATTGTTATCTGAAATTAAGAATGTTCACATTTTAGAGCTTCCTCAAAATCAAAATAGCGATGATGGCTTTAAGCTTTGGAAAAACGAAATAATTAAGTTAAAAGAAAGAGTAGAAAAGGATTTTAATGTTGAAATTACTGATGAAAAATTAAAAGAAGCTATTAGAAATAGAAATATAGAAAGAGCTTTATTAAAAGAATTTTATGAGCTTTCAACATATTGCCCTCCACCTATTACTGGCCTTGAGCAGCTTCAAATTTTATTTGGCTCACAATTTAAGTTTGACTTAGATAAAAAGGTTAAAGAGCTAAGAAGTGCAATAGATGATATAAAGGCTGCTTATGAAAGAGGCGAAAAAACTACTGACAAAGATGCTAAGAGAATACTTATAACAGGTTGCCCAATGGGTGGTGTTACTGAAAAAGTTGTAAGGGTTATTGAAGAATCTGGCGGAGTTGTTGTTGCTTATGAAAATTGTACAGGTTCAAAACAATATGATAGACAAGTAAATGAAAATATAGACCCATACGATGCAATTGCCAGACATTATTTAGACATTGGATGTTCTGTTATGACTCCTGATAATAATAGATTCGAGCTTCTTACAAGGCTATGCAAACAATTTAAAGTGGATGGTGTTGTCGAGATGACACTCCAAGCTTGCCATACTTATGCTATAGAAACCCATAGCATTAAGAGATTATTGCAAGAAAGCAATATACCTTATCTAAATGTAGAAACTGATTATTCTCAGTCTGATATTGGTCAGCTTAAAACCAGAGTAGCAGCGTTTATAGAGATGATTTAAATATGGCAAAATATAAAGCAACTCTTGGAATAGATTGTGGTTCCACAGCGTGTAAAGGTGCTCTTTTTTATAATGGACAATTTAAATATGACTTAGCGCCTACAGGATGGAGCCCTAAGAATTCAGCACATAACATGCTCAATAAGTTTACTTTAAATAACAATTTAAGCAAAGATGAGATATATGTTGTGGCTACTGGATACGGAAGAGCTTCTATAAATTTTTCTGATTACAGTTTAACTGAAATAAGTTGCCATGGTATTGGCGGAGATTATCTTTTAAATGGTGTAAAGACAATTATTGATATTGGTGGTCAAGATTTAAAAGCTATTTCTATTAATAATGGCAAGATTTTAGATTTTCAAATGAATGATAAATGCGCTGCAGGCACTGGAAGGTTTATAGAAATGCTTTGCGCAAAGCTTTCTGTGGATATTGACGAGTTAAATGATTTATTGAGCCTTGGTGGAGTTTGTAATATAAATAGCATGTGTGTTGTATTTGCAGAGTCAGAAATTATAAGCCTTCTTGCTGAAGGATTTTCACGCTCACAAGTTGCAAATGGTGTAATTAATTCCATTGCCAAAAAGGTATCATCACTTGTGGCAAAGGTTTCAGTTAAAGGCCCTGTTTTAATGACTGGTGGGCTTTATCATATTGATATTTTAAGAGAAAGAATATCTAGTGAAATAGGATTTCCTGTTGAGTTTAGTGCATATTCGCAAATGGCTGGTGCAATTGGTGCAGCTTTAAAGGGATATGAAAAAATAGGATAATTATTAAAATATTTTTATATAATCATGACCACCTTATTTATTGGTGGTCATGAGCTTCTTCAGGTATTTCAAAATTCTTTGCTTGATCAAAGTTAGATAAAGTAACTGTAGTAATATATTTATCAAATTTTATTCCAGAATCCACATTGCCAGAAGATAAGTTTTGTATATTAGCAAATACAGAAGACATTAAAGCTGTCATATCCATTTCATATTTAACAGGATATGAATTTTGTTTATCTACCCAAACTGTCATTGATAAATTTCCTAAATTTTTATATAAGTTATTTAAATTTGCATCGCTTAATCCTAAGGAATTTATATTATCAAGCATACCAGATCCCTCTATTACTTTTTCAATAGAATCTCCAGTAATTATCCCTTCAATTTTATACGCATCTTTTCCATCAATTGTATCTGCACCAACTTCTTTAAAATTCTTAGCATTCTTTAAATAAAGCGCAATATTTTCCTTCATATTATACTGATTTAAACTTTCAGCGTTTCCAACCGGAACTGTTGTTTCTTGCCATGCACCGCTTATATTTGTATGTATATTTATATTATTACCATTTTGTTCTGCATACAATTGGGCGTTTTGCGAACTTTCATTTACATTTATTTGCATATCTATTTTCATTTTTAATGGATCAGAAAATACAACGCCATTTGTCATGGCATTTCCATTTATAGATTGATCATTAGTAATAGACATTTTATAATCCATGTTCATGTTAAAATCATAATTTTTAATACTATCAGTATTTTTAGCTGCAGCTTGTACTATTTGTTCAATAGCTTGATTATTACTACCATTTTCAGAGTTTTCAGAATTACCAGAACAAGAGGTAAATCCAATAGCAACTATTAAAGTTAAAGGCAAACTAAGTAAGTTAAAAATTCTCTTTTTCATCTTTTATCCCTCCAATAACATTATATATTATAATAAAAATTTAAACCTAAATAATATTTAAAATTTAATAAAATAATCATAATATTACAAATAATTTTTACTTGAACTATTAAAAAACCTATGATAAAATGCTTATAATAATTAAAATAAGGCTATGAAAAGAAGAAAGTAGTGTATAAATGTTGATTTAAGAGAAGCGTTGGTTGGTGCAAAACGTATCTAACTTTATATATGAATATACATCTTTGAGTCGTGCACTGAACACTTTGGTTAGTAGGCTGCAATGGGGAAGTACCATTATATACTTGATGCTATTATCTGTAGCATGCTAAAGGCAGAATTTTTCTGTAAAAAAAGGTGGTACCGCGATTACACGCCCTTTCATTTTATGAAAGGCGTTTTTTTTATTTTTAAGGAGGTTTTTATGAATACAAACATTTTTAATTTACTTGATAAGCGAGGATATATCTATCAATCAACTAATATTGATGGCATAGAGAAGCTATTATCAAATGATAAGCCTATAACATTTTACCTTGGCATTGACCCAAGCGCTGACAGCCTTCACATTGGCCATTTTTTTGCACTCATGGTATTTCGCTATTTGCAAGATGCCGGGCATAAAGGAGTCCTTGTTATAGGTGGTGCTACTGCTTTAATTGGAGACCCTTCTGGAAAAAGCCAGATGCGTAAAATGCTTACAAAAGAACAAGTTAAGTATAACTTTGAAGAAGTTAAAAATTTAGCAAAAAGATTTATTTGCACCAGTGGGGATAATCCAGCTATTATTTTAAATAATGCAGATTGGATTAATCCTTGCAGTTTTATTGATTTCATGCGAGATATTGGTCAGCATTTTAATATAAACAGGATGCTTTCTTCAGAGGTATACGCAGGCCGCCTTGCTAATGGTGGACTTACTTTTTTAGAAATGGGATATATGCTTATGCAAGCATATGATTTCTGCCATTTAAATAAAACTTATGGTTGTATACTGCAAATTGGTGGGAGTGACCAATGGGGAAACATTGTTGCTGGCACAATGCTATATCGCAAAATGAATTTTTTACAAGGCAATGCTGATTTTAATGAAATATTTGGAATGACAAATCCCCTTCTTCTCACAAAAGAAGGCAATAAAATGGGCAAAACTGAAAGTGGTACCCTTTGGGTTGCAAGGGAAAAAACAACTCCATATGACTTTTATCAATATTTTTATAATGTAAATGATTCTGATGTTGACACTTTGCTTCGCTTATTTACAAAAATTCCTCTTGAAGAAATTGATGATTTAATTGATTCTGATATACTATCTGCAAAAAAGCTAATGGCATATGAAATTACAAAACTTGTACATGGTGAAACACTAGCTGATGAAGTAGTTAAAATGGTGTCTTCGCTTTTTAATTCAGATAATAATAATATTGTAGATGCACCCTCTTACACCCTATCCCTTTCCATGCTTCAAAATGGATATTCTTTACTTGATTTAATGGTTCATTGTGAGATCTGTAATTCAAAATCTGAAGCAAAGAGGCTCATCGATCAAGGCGGTGTTTTAGCAAATGGAAAAAAGATAGAAGATATAAATAAAGTATTGACAGAGGATGATTTAGAAAATGGAACTATTTTATTAAAAAGAGGCAAAAAGATTTTTAAAAAAGCTGTTTTTTTATAAAGGACCTGAATTTATAACTTATGCTCTTAAAGTATAAGTTATAAATTCATATTTTAATAAGTTCACTTAACTGTAAAGCTAAAATATGCTATATTATCAGCCGTTCCTCTTATTTCACTATCAAGGACAGGATCATAATCTTTTATATTAGAGGATGTTATAAACTCTAATATAATTGGTTTTTTATCAATAGGGTTAAAACCTACTGGAACTTCTCCAAATTCTACAAATATTTTTTCAACACGACCCCCAGGTTGAAGAGTCACAAGAAAGTTTACTTTATTTTCAACGCTTGCACTTAAATTTTCCCCAAATGGTACAATGAGTATATCATCACCTGATGTTAATTTATATTTTACGTTATAATTTACTGTATCAGCATTATTGTACGCAGGTATTATTATGCTCTTAAATGCTAATGCCTTGTGAGGTCTATCTTCTAATGTGAAGTTTTCAAGAGAATAGCATGGGCTTTTATTTTCTATGTCAGATATAGAAAATAACACTGTGCTTCCAAGTTTAATATCTTTTCTATCATTTTTATCCATAGCGACTCCTCCTTATTTCACATAATATTGTTAGATTCCATAAATGTTACCAATATCAAATAATTATAAGTTTAAACAAAAAAGAAGACTTGCTAAATTTAACAAGTCCTCTTATCATAATCTCATATTAATTAGCTTTCAATTTATCCCAATAGTTACATGCAACAAATCTATTTGGCTTAACTTCTACAAGCTCTGGAGTCTTTTCTAAGCAGCTTTTTTTTGCATAATCGCATCTTTTTGCAAACCTGCATCCTGTAGGAGGATTTACAGGGCTAGGAACATCCCCTTTAATTATTATCTTATTTATATTAACATCTGGTTTTGGAATAGGTATAGCAGACAATAAGGCTTTTGAATAAGGATGAAGAGGATCTTTAAAGATTTCATTTCTATCGCATAATTCAACTATTTTACCTAAATACATTACACATATTCTATTGCTTATAAACTTAACTACGCTTAAATCATGAGAGATAAACAAAAAGGTCAATTTAAATTCCTTTTGTAAATCCTTTAATAGATTTAATATTTGAGCTTGAATACATACATCCAGTGCTGAAACTGGTTCATCTAGCACAATAAATTTAGGATTTAAAGAAAGTGCACGTGCAATTCCAACTCTTTGCCTCATTCCACCATCTAATTCATGAGGGTAAGAATTCATAAGCCTCTCTTCAATACCTACTACCCTCATAAGCTCTTTTACTCTTTTATCTTTTTCAATCTTATTGCTATATTTTTTCATAACTTCCATTGGTTCAGAAATAAGAGATGCTATAGGAAGCCTTGGATTTAAGCAAGAATATGGATCTTGAAAAACTATTTGTACATTTTCTCTAAAGGATTTAAGATCCTTTTTATTATACTTTAAAATATCCCTTCCCTCAAAAATTATATTTCCCTCACTAGCATCAATTAACCTTATAACAGTCCTCCCAGTAGTGGATTTGCCACAGCCTGATTCTCCAACCATTCCTAAAGTCTCACCTTTATTTATATAAAAGCTAATATCATCCACTGCGTGTAATTGTCCATTTTTTACCTTAAAATATTTTTTAAGATTCTTAACTTCTATTAATTTATCTTCCATAATATTCTCCTTAATTATTCATATAAACAACAATTAACATAATGAGAATCGGTTATCTTGCAAATCTTTGGCTTTCTCATTTTGCATTTATCCATAGCATTTTCACAGCGTGGATAAAAAGAACAACCCTTTGATGGCTCCATATTATTTGGAGGTAATCCCTTTATTTCTTTAAGCCTTTCCACATTCTCTTCAAATATATCTGGTATTGAACTAAATAGCCCTTTAGTATAAGGATGACAAGGGTTCTCATATAAATTTCTCATATCAGAATATTCAACTACAGAACCAGCATACATTATAGCTACTTTATCGCAAATATCTGCAACTATTCCCAAATCATGAGTAATCATAATCATAGAAGCTCCAAATTCTTTTTTTAAGTTTTTCATAAGCTCTAAAACTTGTGCCTTAATAGTAACATCCAAAGCAGTAGTTGGTTCATCTGCAATTAAAAGATTAGGGTTGCAAGCAAGGGCAATTGCTATTACAACTCTTTGCTTCATTCCACCTGAAAATTGATGAGGATAATCATCAACGCGCTCTGGTCTAATCCCAACAGTTACAAGGAGCTTTTTAGCTTTTTCTATAGCATCCTTTTTATTAATTTTCTCATGCAGGAGAATCATTTCAGCAATTTGATCTCCAACCTTTTGTACTGGATCAAGAGAAGTCATTGGATCCTGAAAAATCATAGCTATCTCTTTACCCCTAATTGTTCTCATATCGTTATTATTTTTTAAAAGCAAATTTTCATTTTTATATAATATTTCCCCTTCAACAACTTTACCAGCAGCCTTTGGCAATAAGCCCATTATAGAAAGAGCTGTTGTAGTCTTTCCTGCACCTGTCTCTCCAACAAACCCTAAAGTTTCAGAAGTATTCAATATCATATTTAAATTTTCTACTGCATGTACAATTCCATTATTTGTGCTATATTGTACTTTAAGATTCTTAATTTCTAACAATATATTTTTATCCACCATATTGACCTCCATCAATTGTTTTTAAGTTTAGGGTCTAAAGCGTCTCTGAGTCCATCTCCTAATAAATTTAAAGCTAATATTGTGACCATTATTGCTATACCTGGGAAAATTGACATATATGCATAATCTCTAATGTATAATCTTCCTCCAGAAAGCATAGCTCCCCATTCTGGTGTAGGCGGTTGAACTCCTAGCCCAATATAGCTCATACCTGCAGCTGTTAAAATAGCATGTGCTACCCCAAGTGTTGATTGAACAATAATTGGAGCCATACTATTTGGCAGTGTATGTTTCATAATAATTCTTAAATCGCTAGATCCAGCTGCTCTAGCAGCTTCAATATATTCCATATTTTTAATAGACATTACTGCTGCTCTAACAGTGCGGGCATACCCTGGTATATTTGCAATTCCTACAGCAATCATCAAATTTACAAGGCCAGGCCCTAACGCTGCTATTATAGCAATAGCAAGCAATAAAGATGGTATTGCTAAAATCATATCCATTAATCTCATTATTGCATTGTCTGCAAATCCTCCATAAAAACCTGCAATAGCTCCTAAAAATCCTCCAACAATTAAAGAAATCCCAACTACCATAAATCCTATTAACAGCGATATTCTTGCTCCATAAATAACACGGCTAAAAATATCGCGTCCAAATTCATCTGTGCCAAAAATATGCTGCAGGCTTGGAGATCTAAATGTTTCTCTCAAATTTTGTTTAGCAAAGTCATATGGAGCAATTATAGGTGATAATATTGCAACTATAAATAATATTAATAAAATAATAAGCCCAGCTAGTGCCATTTTATTTCTTTTAAGCCTCACCCAAACTTCAAACCAAGGCCCTTTTTGTTTATTTTGAATTTTACTTGCTTTATTAACTAATTCCATAAATTACACCACCCTTTAAAGTCTTAATCTAGGATCAACAAACGTATACAAAACATCTACACCTAAATTAACAAGACTGAAAACAAAAGCCATAAATAAAACACAACCTTGTACAACAGGAAAATCTCTAGTTTTAATGGATTCAATCATAAGGCGCCCTAAGCCTGGAATTGAAAATATAGTTTCACAAATAATAGCACCTCCAAGAAGATATCCAAATTGAAGCCCAGCTACTGTGATAATTGGTATAAGTGCATTTCTAAAAGCATGACCCATTATTATTTTTTTCTCATCTTGACCCTTTGCCCTAACAGTTCTTATATAATCTTGGTTAATAATTTCAAGCATACTTGACCTTGTCATTCTAGTTATTATTGCAAGCGTAGAAGCTCCAAGCGCTAAAGCTGGCATTATTATAGCTTGAGGTGTATCAAGACCTGAAGGCGGTAGCCAGCCAAGCCATACTGAAAACAATAGAAGCATTAAAATTCCTATCCAAAACATTGGCATTGATATTCCCAAAAGGGCAAGTATTGATACAATAGAATCAAAAATAGAATATTGTTTCACAGCTGATATAATCCCAAATGCCAACCCTACTGCTATCCCAAAAATAGAAGCTGCTATAGCTAATTTTACCGTATTAGGAAATACAGTTAATATTTCTTCAATAACTGGACTTTTTGTATAATAAGAAGTTCCCAAATTTCCTTTTGTAACAATATTTTTAATATAATTCCCATATTGTACGATAAAAGGTTTATCAAGACCTAATTGCTGCCTTAATTCCTTAATTTCTGAAGCACTTGCCTGTTCTCCAATCATCAGTTTAGCTGGATCTCCAGGAGTAAAATATAAAAGAGAAAATACAATAAGTGATACACCCAATAAAACTGGGATTAAGTATAAAAGTCTTTTTGCAATATATTTAATCATAATATTCTTTTATCCTCCTATTATTTTTGAGAGTTATAAATATATAAAAGAGCTTTTTTAAAGCAATCCATTGGTGGAGACGTTATACCAGCTCCTATCATGCCAATTCCAGCATCTTTATGAGCAATAGCTGTATTAATTACAGGTTTTATTGAATTTTCTAAAACCTTTCTAATGTCTATACCTGTGGCAATTCCTCTAAAATTCAAAAGGGGTATTGTCACATTTTGATTCTCTGAAGTAGTAATTTCGCTCATCTTTTCAGTGTAATTTATAGCCTCTGACACTGTGCCTCCAACTAAAGCAACTATTGCTGGAGCTGCAGCCATGGCAAAACCCCCAATACCATAAGTCTCCGTTATAGCGCTATCTCCAATGTCAAGCCCTGAATCCTCAGGTTTAAATCCTGCAAATAATGGCCCTATAACCTTTTGAGAAGGTCCTGTAAACCACTCTCTAGTACCAGGTATTCTTATTCCAAATTCAACACCATTTCTACACATAGTGGTAACTATAGTGCTGTTTTCTATATCATTTGCAGCATCTAAAGCACATTTACATACTGCCATCCAAGTTGGCCCTGAAAAATAATCGCTTGATGCTACAAAATTAAACACATCAATTTTGTCTTTTTCAGAAAACTTTGTTTTTAATATATGTGGTGTTAAACTTTGAATTAAAAGGGTAGTTCCTGCAATGTTTCTATTATGGCATTCATCTCCCATATGAAGTGATTGAGATAGCATAAGCCTTAAATCAATTTCATGAGCAAATTCCATAGCTTCTTTTAATATTGGACCAAATACATCTCTCATCCAAATAAGCCTATCAATTACACTTTGGTCATTAGCTCCCATTCTTAAAATCTTAGATAATTGCTCGCTTAAATTTGTATAGGAAATATTTCCATAAGTCTTATTTTTTACAATATGAACATACATGGAAGCCGATGTAACACCAGCCATTGACCCTACAGTGCTGTGCTCATGGCAAGGTGAAAATATTATATCACCAGATAAAGCAACCTCTTCTGCTTCCTTAAGATCCTTTGCAAGACCTTCAAAAACTATAGCGCCAGTAACAGCACCTTTCATAGCTCCACACATATCTTTAAACTCTATTGGAGGACCTGCATGGAGAATGGTATTTTTTGTCATTCCTGGTATGACGTTTATGGCTTTGTCATACCCAATTAAAACTGGATGAGATTTTATTATCCTCTCAACTACTTCTCTATTTGCCAAATCTATTTTTTCTTTAATATGAGGCTCATTTAAATAATCAAGAGCTTCTAAAACTTCCACATCTCCATTTGCTGGAGGGGTAAATTCAACTTGCAAAACATCAACATTTTGCTTTTTTAAGTCATCTTTAAAAATATCAAGCCCTATATTAATTACCTTTAATTCATTATTAAATAAGTCATTAATTCTATGCATTTTCACACCTCTTTTCAACAAATCCCCTAGATAAAAGACCAGTATTTACACTGCTGCTTGCAATTGTAACACCTTCATCTAAAAGTTTTTGTACCTGCATATTGAAATTTTGAGGATCATTTTCTGTACCTAATACAAAAGCTAGTATCTCTAAATGCCTTCCTTGTTCTTTAGCTTTTATTTTACTTTGTCTTATAAAGGGCAACATAACTTCAACTGGATCAGGGTGAGAACCATACCCTAGAATAAAATCTAAAATAATAACTCCAACTTCTTTATTGCAAGCTTCTTTAATAAATCTTTCAATTCTAAGAGATGGGTCTATCATAGGATGAGGTTTTCCTTTTGTAAATTCATCATCTCCAAAATCTATAAGGGTATGATCCTTGCTTACATTTACATCTTTTAATTTATTTTCTTCATTCTTTGCAATATTGCTGTATACATTTTTATGTTTTTCTTTTATAAGTTGAAACACTTCTTCACAAATTGTTCCACCACAAAATAGCCCTCTTATATATTTTTGCTCCTCATTTAACTTAAGTTTTACCTCCTCAATTAGCGGAAGGTTTAATGAATGTTTATTAATCGTATTTTCATCTACTCCTGATAATATTACAGCCTTAAGAGCAGCTTCCTTTGTAGTCTTTTCAAAGTATACATGAGAAGCTAAATCTTTTTCATAATTCCCACCTATGAAGCAAATTACCACAGGTTTTTTTATATTTTTAACTGCTTCATATATTTTTGATGCTACAGACATTGCTGGAGGTTTTGATAAAAGAACTATAACTTCTGTATTCTCATCCTCATTTAAAGCATAAAGTCCGTCTAGCATCATTATTCCACCAATTTCTTCTGATAAATCCCTTCCACCAGTTCCTATTAGTTGAGATATTCCTCCCTTAAAGTCGTGAATTCTAACTGATACCTCTTGAGCCCCAGTGCCTGAAGCAGCTACAATGCCAATATTGCCTTTTTTTACATTATTTGCAAAGCATAAGCCTTTCGCATTTATAATAGCTGTCCCACAATCAGGTCCCATGACAAGAAGTCCTTTTTCATGCGCTAACTTTTTTAAAATAAGCTCTTCTTCTATGGATACATTGTCGCTAAATATCATTACATTAAGATCGCTATTTAAAGCTTTCTTAGCTTCTCTAAATGCATATTGCCCAGGAACTGAGATAATAGCTAAACTTCTATCACTAAATTTTTTCATAGCCCCATTTATAGAAGAAAATTTTGTTTCCTTATTTAACTCTGGTTTTTCTTTTTTAATGAGAATCTCTTCTACCTTTTCAATAATTTCACTGCATTCTTCTAATTCTGATTCAACCAAGATCATCACATCTCCAGGATTTGCATTAGATGATTCTTTGGTGTATAATCCTACATTTTTAAGCGTTTCTTTGTTCTTTTCTGTGCCCATTAAAATGGCAACTTGCTTTACACCTTCTATTTTATTTGCCTTTGTAGACAAGGACATTAGAGTTACAGAATCAAAGTATGTATCTTTTTTTATTATAGTAACTATAGCCATATTAACCCTCCATTAACCTTAGACACTTTTCTTTCTCTAATAAATAGCTTTTATCTTCTTTTAAACTAAGTGCTATATCAATTTCATAAATGGCATCTTTATAAGAATTCATAAACATAAAAGACTTTGCTTTATGCATATGATATAGCGGATTTGTACTATCATTTTTTATAGCTATATCAATAGCTTCTAAAGCATCTTTATGTTTATTTAGCGATCTTAAACTGTTTGCTTTATGAAACGCATAGTCATATCTATTTGGGTTTTTTAAGAGGAGCTCATCCATAACCTTAACAGCTCCCTCATGATCTCCAATTTCCCTTAAATAATTAGATTTATGATATAAATAAAAAGAATCTTCTTTGCTAATTGCAATTGCCTTGTCATATTCAAGTAAGCATTCTTTAGACATTTTCATAAGCCTATAACAGTTTGCAGTATAAAAATAAAACTCTGGATTATCCTTCTCATTTTCTATTACATAATTGTAGTATTCTAAAGCTTTTTCGTAATTTTTCATTAAAGATTGATAATAGCCTTTATAGTACAAAATAACTCTATCCTTTGATTCTTTAAAATTATTTTCTAATACTTCAAATGCTTCACTATAATTTCCATCTTTAGCAAGATCTTTAGACTCATTAATTGTCAAATGATCTTTTAGTGCTACTTCTTCTTTATTTAAAATTTTTGTGACTAAAACTTGTTTTTTGTTTTTAGCATGTTCAAAGGATGAAATGTTGTCTCTATCTTGAGTATTTGCATCTATTCCAGCTTCTATTAAAGCTCTTATTATATCACAGTATAAAATTCCACCATTTCCAAGTATTATAGCTTCATGAAGAGCTGACCATCCTAAATCATTTACATGAGAAACATCAACACCAGCTTTTAAACATATTTCAACGACTCTAAAATACCCCTTTTCACTGCTAGGAAGGAGAGCTGTTCCTCCAAATCTATTAGTGCTTTTAATATCTGCACCATTTTCAATAAGTAATTCTACAATTTCAAAAAAGCCATTGGCTGCTGCACATAAAAATGGTGTGAGCATAGTATCATCACGGGCATTTGGATCGCTACCAGCATCTATTAAAGCTTTGCAAGTGTTTAAATCATTTTTAGAAACTGCTATCATAAGCGCAGTTCTTCCTAAATTATCTTTATAATGAATATCCATTTTACCTCCTTATTGTTTTAAACGAAGATTTAAATAAATCTTCAGAATTTTTGAATTTTTTATAACTTCTGCTTAAATAGCTTTCCTTCATCTTTTTGTAATAAAGAGAAGCTTTAATTTTTATTTCCTCTTCATTAAACCCAGGAATAATCCTATCTTTCATGACAATCCTTCCATTTATAATAGAAGTCTTTACATCAGAGCCAAAAGCGCTTAAACATATAGTATAAATGGGATCATCTACTACTCCAATTCCATATCTATCTAAATCTATAATTATGATATCCGCCTTTGCTCCTTTTTCTAATTTTCCTAAATCTTTTCTGTTAAGAGCTTCTGCTCCGCCTAATGTTGCAGCTCTAAAAAAATCTTCATATCCATTTTTCTCTTCTTTAACTGCTTTATTCTTTGCAAAAGCACTTCCTACCCTTATGTTCATAAAAAAATCCGGTGGAAATGTATCTGTTCCCATAGATATATTTATGCCCTTTTCTTTATATCTTCCAAAAGATTCTAAAGCAATGCCTCCCCTTGAATAAACCAAAGGGCAATGTATAATAGACGTACCTTGTTTATTTAAAATATCTAAATCCTCATCTGTCTTATCATCTATTTTGCTATATCCTGATGCAAATATGGCGTGAGGAATTAAAGTATGATCATCTAAAAATCCAATATTATCTAGATATTTTATAGTAGATACTCCATGTTTTTTCATGATCTCATCATATTCATATTTACCTTGAGCTGCATGTAACCTTACAAGGCATCCAAGTTCTTTTCCATAAGCCTTGGTCTTTTTAAGAACTTCCTCAGTTTGAAATTCTATTCTTTCAGGAACAAGCACTCCTTTTATGAGGCCATCATATTTATTGTCAAATTCCTTTACAAATTTAACGGCTTTTTCAAGACCTCTTTCTCCTTCTTCAGGAGTAAACTTTATCTCTGAAGACCCATCCTCTTTTATAACCTTCATCCCTGAAATATAGCTAGGTCCTAAATAAGCTCTTAAACCTAATTTCCCTGCATTTAAAGCTGCATTAACCATCTCTTCATATGTCTCTCCAGCTTTTTTATAATATACACATGTAATTGGCATAGCTGTGGTAATGCCATTCATAATCAGATGGCTAAAAGCATAATAGGATTTAAAAGCTTCCTCTTCTTTTGACATTGCTTCAACGCTTCCACCATTAAAATACTCTTCTGACCAAGATATACAAGAAATATCTTCTTTATCTACCCCATAAAAAAACAATTCATGATCCACATCTCCAAGGGCATCTAAATCTATAAAGCCAGGGCTAATTACTGAATTTCCAGCATCTATTGTCTCATCTACTTCTTTGTCATAATCAAATCCAACAAAGATTATAGTATCATTTTCATAAACCACTTCTCCATCTTCTAAAATCACATGATCTGTGCCATCATACCCTATTACAAATCTCCCTTTTAATTTTGTAGTCATATTTCCTCCTAAAAATCTCTATTCTAGTTTTTCATATCTGTTTTCATTGCAATACATCCTAGTAGATCTCCAAAAAGTATCACAAGGCTCTAAATGTTTTGCCATTCCAGCACGCTCTATAGTCCTATAGCTCTCATCAGTTGCTTCATCTAAAACATCGAATTCATTTACAGTTTTTACATCTCTATGCTCCATAATTAATTTTCCATTTACAATGACATCATCTACATCTTGACCTGATGCAAATAAAATAAGCTTATGCACAGGCATAAATGCTGGCGTTAAATGAGGACTTCTCATATTGATGGTTATAACATCAGCTTTTTTACCAGTTTCTAAAGACCCAATTTCATCATCAAGACCAATGGCTTTTGCTGCATCAATTGTTATCATCTCTAAAAGTTTGCCTGGTGAAAGATAATATCTATCATGTAAATAACCTTGATGCACCACTTGAGTTTTCTTTGCTGCAAGAAGCATATCAAAAGGAGCTGCAGGTGATGTGCCATCTGAGGAAATTGCCACATTAGCCCCTAATTCCATAAGCTCAATAACTGGACACCTATTAATAAGTTGTCCTGCACCAGGTGAGCTGCTAACATGAGTACCTGTAGAAGCTAATATCATAGCTTCATCAAAAGAAATTCCTGTACAATGTTGAATGTGGACATCCTTGCCAAGAAGTGCATTTTCATCTGTAGCTGCAAGCCTTATCATTCCTCCAAAAGCTTCAGTGTGTATTCTCACATTATATTTTTTAGCAACCTCTCTAACTCTTTGCATCATATATCTGTCATGTTTTGTAAGGTTTGTTGCAACATCTGGTGCTGTTAAGCTAGATTGATTTACTGAGGTTACAAGTACAAATGGAGCTATAAATGCTTTAATGAGCCCATCAAATGTGTTATTCGTAGCTTTTATAGCCTCCTCTGCTCCTTCCATAAGATCATCAAAGGAATATTCACATGTTATTTTCTTTCCATCTTTAATCCTTGTAAATTTTCTTTTGTATGGCGGATTAGAAGGTCCCACAGCGATAATCTCTCTTACACCTACTTCTCCATATCCTTTTGAATGATTAATAGCAAAAATAGGATCATCACTTCTTTGGGCATTAGATATTACGCTTAAGCCACAAGTAACCCCTTGCTTTAAACGCTCTAGGGCAGCAAGTTTTCCTTCTTTATACCAAAACTCATCAGTTGTATTATGATGGTATATTTCTGTCATAATAGGCATCCAATAAGAAACTGAATCATAAGCTAAAGTTTTAAACATACTATGGCCAGCATGAGCATGAACATCGATAAACCCTGGCAATATCAATTTATGCTTGCAATCTATTACTTTTTTAGCATCATGATATTTATCCAAAAGGACTTCTGATTTATCTATAGAACATATTTTGCCATCCTTAATAGCAACGCCACTATTTTCAAGAATGTTCCTATCTTTATCCATGGTGATAACTGTACCATTGATCATTAAAATATCCAAATCATATCCTTCTTTCACTATGAAAAATTGGCTGTTTAAGATCTCCTTAACAGCCGTAATAATAGAGGTTGTTTAAATGAATTTTTAAAATTCTATTTTTTAATCTTTATATTGCTATAAATCTGATAAGCTGTTGGTTGTGCAGTAAAACCTTCAACATAGTTTTGTGCACCAATGTAATTTATGTTATTTGATATTGTTATATAAGGAGTTTCATCGCGCAATAATTTTTGAATATCATAAACGATTTTTTGTCTTTCTTCTCCATCTGGTGTTGCTCTGCTGTCATCTAAAAGTTTATCTAAAGTAGGATTGCTATACATTTCGCTATTAGTTGAAGGTATACCAGAAGAATGAGCTGGACCATAAATATTGTTATCTGGTTCAGGAAATCCAACTGCTCCCCATCCATTTATAAAAAATTCCTTTTCATCTCCATTTATAAAATCAAAATATGCAGCTGTTTCCATTACTTTAATTTCTACATCTATTCCAATTTCTTTAAGCTGAGTTTGAATTATCTGTGCCATATCAATTCTAGACTGATTGTCATTAACTGTTAATGCAAATTTCTTTCCTGAAACATTTACTCCTGATTCACTTAAAAGCTGTTTAGCTTTTTCTACATCATATCTACAAGTTGGCTCCCCATTATAAAAGTATTTTTGATCAGGAGTAACTGGTCCTGGAGTGTATTTAGCAAGTCCTCTATATACAGCTTCATTTATGCCTTCCTCATCTAGTGCGTAATCAATAGCTTGTCTAAATTTCACATTATCAAAAGGTGCTTTTGCACAATTATATGTTAAATAAGTAAATATTGTTGATGGTGAAGAAAACAATTGCAATTTAGAATTATCTTTCACCCTGTTTACTTCATTTGGTGTAAGGCCAATGGCCAAATCTATATTTCCAGTTTCAAGTTCAATAAGCCTTGAATTCACATCTGGAATGGATCTTATAATTAAATTTTCAAATTCTGGTTTTTGACCCCAGTAATCGTTAAATTTCTTATAAGTTAATCTATCTCCTTTTTTCCAATCTACAAACATGTATGGACCAGTGCCAATAGGATGATTTGCTGCTGCAGGATCACTATAGGCTTTTTCGCTCATCACTACTGCTCCTATATATGGCATGTATCCTAAAAATGGTGAAAATGCACCTAAAGTCTTAATTACAACTGTATAATCATCTATGATTTCAAAACCATTAGGGTCTACAACTTTCATTATATAAGCAACTTTAGCTCCAGCAGGTGATATGGCTCTCTTAAAGCTAAATACCACATCTGATGCTTTCATTTCTTCACCATTGTGAAACTTTACACCTTTTCTTAAGTAAAACTTATATGATACATCATCAAGTTTTTCCCATTTTTCAGCAAGTCCAGGGAGGATTTCTCCAGTTTTCCAATCCACATTTACTAGGCTTTCAAACACAGGATATAGCGCATTACCACTACCAGAATCTCCTGCGTCATGAGGGTCAAGAGTTCGTGCATCTGCTGAATTTGCTACAACTAGGGTAGTCGGATCTTTTTTTGCTACAATTTGAGTATTTTCCTTCTTTGCTTCAGTACTCTGCTCATTAGAAGCTGAATTTTGATTTGAACTTCCAGCGTTTGAGCCACAGCTAGTTAGCGCTAAAGAAAAAACAACAACTGTAGAAATCAATGTTGACAATCTTTTTAAAGAAATTACCATTTTGTTCCCTCCAAAATTTAAATCTGGTTTCATTATAAGAAATATTACTACAATTTAAATTTTTAACAAAGTAAACTTATGATAAAAAAATCAATTGCAATTTAGCATTTTAGGATAAAACATGTTTGATAAAGTATTTTAAAATATGATATACTATAAAGAATTTAGCTTTAATCAAATTTATATTTTATTTATATTTCATAAAAGATGGTGATTATATGGCATTAACTTTAAAAAACGTGTTAGATTTTGAAATTTTACAAGAATCAAGGACATTAACTAAAAACCACAACCTAGACATAGAGATTAAGAGCATCAATGTTATGGAAGCACCTGATATTTCAAATTGGCTTGAAGGATATGAAATTTTACTCACAAATCTTTACGCAGTTACTGTAGAAGGCACTAATGTAAGTAAATTGATAAGGGATTTAAGCAAAAAAAACGTAGCTGCACTCTTTATAAAGACCAAGAGATTTATTGATGAAGTTCCAAATGATATGCTTATTGAAGCTGAAAAATACAAATTAGCTATTGTTGAGATCCCAGTGTCATTAAAATATTCTGAAATAATGTATCATGTTATGATGGCTATTTTTGGCAATCAAGTTGTAAGGCTTAGCCATTTTAAAAAAGTCCACAATGAAATTACAAGGCTTTCTCTTAAAAATCTTGGAAAACAAAGCATAGTTGATGTGTTTTCTTCCATTATCCATAACCCTGTGGCTATTTACGATAATGAATTTAATTGTGATTTTTCTTCCTCAAAAGAATTTATGAATATTTATTCAAGTGTTTTTTGTGAAGAATTAGAATATGAAGAAATCTATTACTACACACAAAAAGCTAAATTTACATCAAATCCAGAAATTTCATATGATCATATAATTGTTCCTATAAAAATTTTTGGACATACTAAAGCTTATTTAGCAATAGTTGAAAAAAACAACAAGCTAAAGGAGCTAGATTTTATAACTCTTCAAATAGTGATAACAGTTTTAAAACTTGAAATGACAAAAGATTATGCAGTAAGCGAGGCAGAAAAGAATTTTAAAGAGGAATTAATTGAAGATATTCTCTTAGGAAATTCCACATCACAAAAATCATTGGCAGAAAGGGCTAAAGTATTAAACTGGAACTTAAAGAGCAAATACGTGCTTATAATGGCAGATTACAGCATTTTTAAATCTGTAGCTAATATTGAAAATATTTCTGACAAACTTTTAATTGATAATTACATCAAAAAAATCAATTATGTTATTCAATCTGTTTTAAATCAAAATAACCTAATAGGTATAGTAGGATTTAACAAAGAAACATCTATAATATTTTTAGAGGTACTTCCAAAGATGGAAAATAAACTTCATTTAACATTAGAAAAGTTCTGCAATAGTCTCATTTTAAAGGTGAAAGAGGCTTTAACTGAAACTGATGTAAACATTGGCTATAGCAGCAATTATGGAATGTTATCAGATATGAAAACCATCTATAAATATGTACAAGATGCGCTTAAAATTGGTAAAGATATTTATGGATCAAATACATCCTGCAACTTTGAAACATTGGGAATATATAAACTTTTATGTTCAGGTATAGATAGAGGCATGCTTAAAGAATATGTTCCAAAATATCTTTTTCAATTAGAAGAATATGATAAAGTTAACAATACAGATTTAATTAAAACATTGTCTTATTTCTTTGCAAATGATTGCAATGCTAATAAAACATCTCAGTCCTTATTTATACACTACAAAACTTTTTATTACAGGTTAAATAAAATTCATAAATTAACTGGAATTGATTTTGGCAATAGCGATGTAAAATTAGAACTTCAAATAGGTTTAAAGATCATTCAAATACTTGAAAACGACAAATAAAGAACTAAAATTTAATTAGTTCTTTATTTTTTATCTATTCATATTTAATAGCATATTCTTTTATTGCTTGTTTAAAGCATTCAATAGGAGGGTGAACTGTTCCTGCACCTATTTGCCCAATTCCAGGATCTTTATGTGCGATTCCTGTATTTATTATAGGTGTTATACCTGTTTCAACAACTTTTCTAGCATCGATTCCTAAACAAGCTCCATGGTAATTCCAAGTTGGAACTAATAAATTAGAATTTTCCCCTGCGCAAATTTCAAACATTTCATTGCTTATGGACAAGGCATCATTAAACCCACCTGTTCCCACAAACCTCGTCACAGCAGGTGCTGCTACCATGGCCATGCCTCCTACTCCATAGGTCTCAGTTATGGAGCTATCTCCAATGTCAGAATTTGCATCTTCTTGAGTATATCCACTAAAAAAAAGACCTACTGGAGTATTTACTGGAGCAATAAACCATTTATCTTTCGTCCCACTCATTCTTATGCCAAAATGCTTACCATTTCTGCACATAGCAGTAACTATAGTACCTTCTTCTATTTGTCTTGCGCTATCCATAACAGCTTTGGATGCGGCCATCATTATATTAAGAAAGAATTGATCAGTTTCTAGTAAAAAACTAATGACTTCATTTACTTTAGACTTATCTATATCAAGCTTTAAAATATATGGTACTATTTCTTTAGTAAATAAAAGAGAGGCAGCTATGTTTCTTTGATGAAACTCATCTCCCATGGTAATTGCTTTTGATATTATAACATTTAAATTTAACCCACCATTTATATTTTTTAAAGCACTTGAAAGCACTGGACCTAGCACTTTTTTCATCCATTTAAGCCTATCTATTACTTCTTCAGAAAAAGCACCAAACCTAAGAACTTTTCCTATGCCCTCGTTCATAGTACAGTAAGCTCTATTTCCAAATTCTTTATTCTCTATAACAAAAACAGGCATATTTCCTGTAGTAATTCCTCCCATAGGTCCTACAGCATTTACATGATGGCATGGTATAAATTTAATTTGTCCACTTTCTAAAAGTTCTCTAGCTGATGAGGGATCTTTTGCCCATTCTTCAAATAAAACTGCACCTATACAAGACCCTTTCATTGGACCAGTCATGTCGTTAAATGTAATTGGTGGTCCAGCATGAAGTATTACTTTCTCATTTAGCTCTTTAATTACAGTCTTTGCTGTCACAACATCCATTAAATATGGAGAGGAACATTTTATTCTTTTAATAATTTCTTCATTGGCATTATCAATTATTGGATTGTTTTTCAATTTAGATATTATTTTATTTAATTCTATATCTCCCAAGCAAGAAGGTTTCCAATTAAAATTGATTATATCTTTTTTTAAATCTTTTATAGGCTCATAAAATTTCTTTAATCCTATATTTATTATAAATGGCTTTTCATTTAATATCCTTACAGGAGGCAATACATCATTTAGAGCGGTAGAATTAGAAGCAATATCCATAAAAATATCACTTTTTTTATCAATCTTTGTTATTTCAAAACCTAATATTTTAAGACAAGTTTTTACAGCTTCGCTATTGCAAAGTAATACTAAAGCTCCTGACTCCTCAAACTTTTTCTTTTGACTGTAAATATCTTGTGGATCTTTCCTTGTGCCACAAATAGATATTACAAAAGAAAGATCTCTGCCTTCTTTTTTTGCCATTTCTATTGATTCTTTTATAAGTGGAGCATAAACTGAAGCAGGATCATCCATAGCACCAAAGCCTAACACCATATCAAGAAGGATAATTGCAGTATTGGGGTTTTTAGCTGCCTCTTTTATATATCTTATTCTATTTTCAGGATCTATCATAGGATGAGGCTTGCCTCTTGTGTAAATATCATCTCCTAAATCTATTACAGTAAAACCTTCAGTTTTTAAAAGATACCCCTCATCATGAAGCATATCTTCATTTAAACCTAAGCTATGGTTTATTAACATAGCTGCCTCTGCGCCAAGAGTTCCACCTGAATATAAAGCTATAACTTTTCTTTGATTTTCTAAAAATTTAAATTCAGGAATTTCCTCTAACATTGTATTATTTAAAATAAGCTCTTCTTTAATATTATAAGACAATGATACAGAAATTTTAGCTGCTTCTTCTAAAGTATATGCAAAATGCACATTGTTTAAATCTTTTGAAGGTTTATCCCCTATAAATATAGCTACTACTTTTTTAGATAAATTCTCCATTATGCTTATTATTTTATTTTGAGCTTCTTTTGAAGGAGGTTTTGAAACAAATACTATTACTTTTGTTTTAGGATCATTATCTAAAGCTATGAGCGAATCAATAGCTGTAATTGCTCCTATTTCTTCTGACATATCCCTTCCGCCTGTTCCAATAGCATGACTTATGCCATAGCCTAAATTATCGATACAGCATATTATTTCTTGTATACCTGTGCCAGAAGCTCCTACTATGCCTATAGACCCGCTTTCTGTTATATTAGCAAAACCTAAAGGTATGCCTGAAATAATGCTGGTTCCACAATCTGGACCCATAACCAAAAGGCCATTTTCATGTGCAAGGTTCTTTAGTTTGAATTCTTCTTCTATAGGCACATTATCGCTAAAAATAAAGACATTTAAACCATTTTTCAGCGCATTCTCAGCTTCAATGCTAGCGTAAGCCCCAGGAGTTGATATCAACGCTAAATTTAGTAAAGGCGCCTCCTTCATAGCTTTATCCCATGTTTTAATTATAACCTCTTCTTTCTTTTCCTCTATCTTTTGACCTCTTATTAGTTCATCAATAAGCTTTGAAGCCTCATTTAATATTCTATTTAAATTTTCCTCTTCTTTTTCTTTAATTTCAACCACTAAACACATATCATTTGGAGAGCTATCTTCAAGATCTTTTAAGTAAAACCCCGAATTTTTCATAATTTCTTTGTTTGAATAAGTGCCCATCATCACAGTGGCCTTTTTCACCCCATCAATTGAAGTTAGCTTTCCAGCAAAGACCATTAGGTTTACAGAATCTTGATATGTATTTTTTTTAATTATTGCATGTAACATATATCCTCCATTTATAATTTTAATAAACTACCTAGCAAATGGATCTTTATTGCCAAATTTATCTTCATGTATAACATCACTAATTAAATAATTATAAACATCATCTACAATTTCAATGCCATTTTTTATATATTCTTCTTCTTGAAGCTTGCTTCTTTCTCCTGGGTAAAATACTTTTGAAAATCCTGGAGAAGGTTTAATATTGTTTAGATCACCTATAGTCTTTGATATATTAGCCTTAAAAGTTTGAAGATCTGTAAAAAAAGATGGATTGATTACAATATGAAGCTGCCCTAAATTTCTACCAGAAGTTAAATCATTATACATAGAAGACACACTGTTTCCAAATGGAAGCCCTAAAAGAATTCCTGATAATATATCTACCATCATCATAAGTCCATAACCTTTAGGTCCGGCTATAGGAAGTAGAGCATTTACCAAAAAAGGATCGGTGGTTTTATTGCCTTCTTTGTCAACTGCCCAATTATCTGGAATTGATTCATTCCTAGAACGAGCATGTAAAATCTTTCCCCAAGCTTGAACTGTTGTAGCCATATCAAAGGTTAACATATCATCATTTAAGCCCTTTGCGGCAAATGCTATAGGATTTGTTCCATAATAAACTTCTTTTCCTCCATATGGAACTACCATAGGGTCTGATTGACACATTGAAATTCCAATTAAATCTTCACTAGCTGCTTGTTTAACAAAATATGAAATAGAACCACTATGCCCAATCTTGCGCACTCCTATAACTGCAATTCCTGATTCTTTAGCCATTAAAATCCCATTATCCATAGCAAGCTTTGCTGCCACGTGCCCTGCACCATTATCTCCATCAAATATTGCAGAACATGGCCCTGTTTTTTCAAAGGTAAAATTCGGGTTTTTATTTGTACCACCTTTATAAATTCTTTCAGCATAATACTCTACTCTCATAGCTCCATGCGAATGAATTCCACGCAAGTCAGCATGAACAAGTACCTCTGCAACAATACCTGCATGTTCTTCTATTAATCCTGCCTTTTGTAATTTATTTTTTATAAGCTTATATAACTCTTCTTTTTTAATCCTCATAAAATCACCATTTATAAAATAACATCTCTATTGCAATCTTTTGAATAAACATAAGAAAAAGGCTCTCTTCCCACTCCATAAGCAGCTTGGAGAGAATATGCGCTCATATATATGTAGTCATCTTTTTTAACAGGAATCCAATCATTATCAAGGTTATAAATGCCCTCACCAGTCAATATATAAGCTCCATGTTCTACATAGTGAGTCTCTATTATAGGGTGACATCCACCTGGATCAAAAGATAATATATGAAAATTCATATCATATGCCATATCTAATGGAAGTAAATCTTTTATATGTACATTTTCCATATCTTCATAATTTCTAAAATCTATGCTGCTTACATTGTTTGAATAAACTGAAGGGTTTAAGCCCTCTATAGGAATATACCTTTGTTTATATAAAAATACTTTAGCAGTTTCTAAGGAATTATTTTCAAAATACATTTTTTTATCAGGCGGACAATATAAATATCCACCTTCTGAAATCTTAAAGGCTTCTTTATCTGCAAAAACTTTTAATTCTCCATATATGCAATATATAAAAGTTTCTACTCCTTCTCCCCCAAAGCCATGATGATTTTTTCCATCAGGATTTACTTTAACTATGTAATCCGCAAAATTTGCTCCAAGCCTTGGGGTTGCGAGTATGTTAATTTCACAATTTTCAAATCCAAAAATATTGCTCTTTACAAGACCTTCTTTTGCAATAAGGGCATAATTAGATTTTTTTATTATAGAACGGCTAAAAAGCGGCTCCTTAGGATAACCCAATCCCATTTTTTTCACTCCTATCTTTAATTCTCAAATTTCTTCTTTTTACTATTAACAAATATCAATAAAGTTGTTGAAACAATCAATAATATACAAGCAATATAATATCCATAAATTTTTGTACCAGTTGCATCTGATATAAGGCCTGTACTATAAGATGATACAATTGAAGCAAGCATACCGCTGAAATTTAAAAAAGATAGAGCACGGCTATAGGTTTCTTTAGGCACATAATCAACTACATAAGATATAAGTATTGGGTCTACCACTATCTTCCCAATGAAACCATAACATGCAAGCCAAATAATTATTGAAACTGTACTAGATGACATTATTGCCATAAAAAGCGTTACTGTTGACAGCAGCTCTAAAATAACAAGTAACTTTATCTTTCTATCTTTATATTTATCAGCAAGCCTACTTATAAACAAAGCTCCAGGAACAGAAGTAAATGCCACTATAGATGATATATATCCAATCATCACTCCTTCTATGTTTCTCTCGCTTTGCAAAAAAGAAGGAAGCCAAGTTATTATCATATAATAACCATAACAAGTAGCAAAATACAAAAAAAATGCAGCTATTAATTTTGGGTTTTGTATAACTTTTTTAAATGGAATAGAATTTGCCTGCTTTACACTTTGAACATGTTGAGCATCTTTTTCTAAAAATATATAATATATTGCTGCAAAAAAGAGGGTTACAATAGATAATGCTCTTAATAAAACCCTCCAGTCCATGCCATACTTTTTCACAAGATAACTAGAGCTTATAAGCCCAATGGCAATACCTATGGCACATCCTGAATTGACTATGGCTGATGCAAAACTTCTTTTTTTCTCAACCACCACGCTGTTCGTAATAGAGTAAGCACATCCAAAGTAAGCACTTTGACCAATTCCAACCAGTGCAGCTCCAATAATAATCACCGCAAATGATTTTGATAAGCTTATCACTAAAAGCCCTATGGAAAATATAGAAAATGCACTTATTACAATTCTTTTTCTTCCATATCTATCAGCTAAGAGGCCAAATGGAATTTGAAACATAGTATAAAATGCATAAAATACTGTAGGAATTAATGACATCTGAGAATCTAGCGTAATTCCAAAGGTTCTTTTAATTTCAGGATAAATAGGATTTAAAACAGTTCTATATATCCAAATTATTGCCCAACCAAAGAAAAATATAGTAACAACTCTAACCCAGTAAGGAAGTTTTAATAAAGTCTTTGAATTAACCACTTTTTTATATTCACACTTTCCACTTTATTTATAAAATCAAACTATCTAATAGGTTTTACATGATTTCCAAATGGTTTTGTCATTATCTTACCATCTTTATAAACTGTCTTACCTCTTAAAATAGTCTGTACTATTTTAGATTTAAAATCATAATCTACATACATGCTGTTTTTATGCTTATAAAATAAGTCTTCCTTTTTTAATTTAAATCCACTATTTAAATCTACAATGGCAAAATCTCCATCATATCCAATTTCAATTTTACCTTTATTTGGAATATTAAAAATTTTATTTACATTCTCAGATAATACTTTTGCTACTTTTGTAATTTCAAGTTTTCTATCATGATATCCAAAGCTTAAGATTAAAGGCAGTGTAGACTGGCATGAAGCTATGCCATTCCATGCTGTAAAAAATTCACCTTCTTTTAATTTTGGATCACATGGTGAATGATCAGAGGATATGAAATCTATTTCATCAAGCAGCATTTTAGCCCACAATCTAATTTGATTTTCCTTATTTCTAATTGGCGGAGAGCATTTTGCCTGCGTACCTATTATCTCTACATCTTCTTCATTAAAAGCAAGATAATGGCCAATTGATTCACAATGGATATCTACTCCTCTTTTCTTTGCCTCTTGAATAAGGCTAATTGCTCTTTCAGTGCTTACATGAGCTATTATTACTTTACAACCTGTTTCTTCTGCAAAATAAATCATCCTTGAAACATTTTCTATCTCTGTAATAACAGGCCTCGAATTAAAATAATCCCTTGCAGATAGTTTATTCTCTTTTAGAAAAAGATCTGTTAAGTCTCTTGTAATTTCAGCATTTTCAGAGTGAATCATAAGAGGAAGTTTTAATTTTTTTATCCTTTTCATACCTTCTAAAATAGTATAGTCATCACTTCGCATAAGGCCAGAATCTCCTGTAAAACAAGAAAATGCCTTAAATCCAATTACTCCGGCCTCAGCAAGCTCTTCTAAATTGTCTAAATTTTTTGGTGTAAGCCCTCCCCATATTCCAAAATCTGCAAAAGATGTATTCTTAGCTAGGACAAATTTATCATTAAAAGTTTTAATATCACATGTGGTAGGATATGAATTTAATGGCATATCAAAAAATAATGTACCACCACCTGCTGAAAATGCAGAGCTACCACAAGCTATCGTCTCCCATTCAGATTTACCTGGTTCATCAAAATGCACATGAGCATCTGTAACACCTGGAAAAACATATAAACCTTCTGCATCAATTATCTCATCAGCATCATAGCATATATTATTTTGTATACATGCTATCTTTTCATCAATAATACCTATATCAAGCTTTTTAACTTCATGACCTTTAATCACATAACCATTTTTTATAATCAAGTCGTACTTCATGTAGATTCCTCCTAATAAATATTTTAATATGTTTAACCAATATATTCATCGGATAAACATGATAAAGAAAAACTATGGATTTTATCAATCTATGACAAAATTAAATAATAGCTTATAATTCTCCATAAGCAAATATTCCATTATTTACTACACATTTATTTGGAAGCCTTCTTCCTACTACATGAGCTGTGCAAACACCATCTACTAATAAAAAATTAGCTTTAATAAGAGGCATCGGCCACACTCTATTTCCATTTTTATTAAGTGGTGTTACATTACTGGTTATAAATTTTAATGAATTAGCAAGATCCTTCTCTTTTTTTATTCCAAAAATAAGCCCAAGCCAACCAAGTCTTTCTAAAATATTTCCATTTCCATAAGGCCACCAGCTATCATTTATACAATCGCTGCCTAAAGCAACATTTACTCCTTTATTGCTAAAATACATAAAGTCAGGGATATTTTTCAAAGGCACATGAGTTATAAGAGTAATGCCATTTTCCCTTAAATCTGTTGCAACTTCTAAAGCTTCATCTGCATTTAAATCGCTTAAAAAGAATCCATGGCTAATTGATACACGATTTTGCCATTTTGCTTCTTTAATGAGAGATAAAAGTTTTTTAAAAGATTTAAGCCCACACTTACCAGATTCATGAAGGTGATAGTCAATGCCCACATTGTATTTAACAGCAATTTCCATAGTTTTTTCTAAAGACCTATCCCTATCTTTATCGATAATTTCTGGATCTACTCCTCCTAAAAGCGTAGCACCGTTTTTAAGAGCATATTCACATTGCTTTACCGAATCAGACAATAAAAGACCATGCTGTGGAAAAGCTATTATTTCATATTGAATTTTATCTCCATAAGAGTTTAACGCACTAAGAACCTGCTCTAGATGATTAAGCTTTGTTCCTTTAACTACATCAACATGGGTTCTTATAGTTGTACTTCCATTTTCAATAAACATATCGATGAGTTTTTTTGCTCTATATTCAATAGATGTTTTAAACGTTGGATATAAAGCAGCTTCGCTTGTAACTATATCTAAAATATTTTTTGCACCTTCTGGAGCTCTCCAATTTTCCCCTACATATGTTTTGTCTATATGTGAATGCTTTTCCGTATATGGAGGTACCATTAAAAGACCCTTAGCATCATAAATTTTTACACCAGGTTCTAAGCTGCAAGTATTATTGACTATTTTTGTGATTATGCCATCTTGAATTAATATATTAAATAATGCTGTTGTAGTAGTTACAATATCATCACTTGTCTCAAATCCAGTTTCTAAAGTTACATTTTTTAGCCAATATGTTTTATTCATTTTTTCCTCCTAAAATAATTTACTATAATAAAACTATGAATCATTATAAATCACTTATTAATTGTTTTCTAGCACCAAACAGGGGGAAAAATCATTTAAAATATGGGACAAGTGGATAAATCTTTTGCAGTATAATTAAGCAAGGATACAAGGCATCCAATATATAATCCTAAGATTATATCAGTTCCTGATGTTTCACCATAAGTTAAAAGCAAATTAGCCTTTTCTTCTATTTTTGATCCCGTAATAAAAAATATAGACTTAGCAAGAATATGTAGATCTTCAATTACTATACCTTTTGTGCCAAACCTTAGGATCTCATAGCTAATCCTAGTTGTCTTTTCATAAGAAGATTTTAAAATAATTCTGCCAAGCTTTGCCACATCAAAATTAAAGTTTGGATTAAACTTTTTATAATAATATAAACCAATTATAAACCCTAAAAGCATATCATCTGAGGATGGAGTAAGGCCTGGTCCACAGCCTATAATTTTATCTACACATAAGGAGGTTTCATGCATATCATTTTTTAATATAGCATCTAAAAAACCATTTACATGTTTTTTTAAAAATTCACTATATATATTATTTTTAAACCTAACTTCTATATTTTTTCCAAAATAATCCCACACATTATTTAATAATGGTAAAAGTCCCTTGGGATTTCCCTTTATTAAAGAGGATTCTAATTTTAAAATAGAATCTTTTATATTTGAGACTTCCTTGGCTTTTTCTGTTATTTTAATATTAAAATCATGAATTTTCGCATGTTCCATGGAGATTATAAAACCCCTATTTTCAATGATAAAGCTGTTATTTTTAATAATCACTTTATCTTCTCTTTCTATTTGAAAATTAGAAAATAAACTTTCTATTCTGGTATCAATATAAGCGCTCATAGGTTTAAAAGGCCTATTTCCTATAACAATAGACATAAGTGGATATGATTCAAATTCAAAATTGCACACTCTATTAAAACATGAATGCACCTTTCCTTGTAAAAAATTATTGTATTTAAAAACTCTATTTAAATATTTGCAAATTTCTGATCCATAAAGCATAAAACATACCTCTTTAAAAAATATTTCAAAAAAACTATAGAGAAAATAATAATCTCTATAGTCAATGTGTTATATATACGCTAATTCATATAAAATATTTGATAATACCTTAATGCCATTTTCAAGTTTTTCTGGACTTGTGTATTCATCAGGGTTATGACTTATGCCCTCTTTGCTTGGTACAAATATCATAACGCTTGGAATAGCTGACGCCATAATTTGAGCATCGTGCCCTGCTCCACTATGCATTATTTTATAATTTTCATTTAATTTTATACAAATTTTCTCAAGCTTATTAACTAAATTATCATCCATAGCTACTGGTGCAACATCCATCCACATATTTATTTTCACACCTAAATCATTGTCATTAGCTATTTTTTTTATAATTTCAATTGCTTCATCTGAAAACAATTCAAGGCTAACTTTATCAGTATGGCGAATATCAAAATTAAACTTTGCCTCTCCCGGTATTACGTTTACAGTATTTGGTTTAATATCAATAGTACCTGCCGTAGCTACCAGCGGATCCCCTTTTTCTTTTGCTTTTTCAATTATCTCTGTTACCATTTTTGAAGCAGCATAAAATGCATCTTTGCGATATTTCATAGGAGTTGTTCCAGCATGGTTCGCTCTTCCTGTAATGCAAACCTCAAATCTCTTTATTCCAACTATTCCATTTACTATTCCCAAATCCACTTGCTCTTTTTCTAGCACATTTCCTTGTTCAATATGTAATTCAATAAAATATTTATAGTCACCTCTTATTTTTTTATCTTCTCTTTCAAAATCAAACCCTGATTCTCTCATAGAAGATACAAAGCTTATTCCTTCTTGATCTTCTATTGTTTCTACATCAGCCCTCTTTGCAATACCAATTAAATTTTTGCTTCCCCAATAGCTGTAAGGAAACCTGGAACCTTCTTCTTCAGCAAATGAAACTACTTCTATATTTCTAAGAGGAGGTCCATATTTTTTATTTAGAAATTCTACAGCAAGCATTCCAGCAACAATTCCAAATTGGCCATCATACATGCCTCCATTTCTTACTGTATCCACGTGAGATCCTGTCAATATGGTCTCATCCTTAAAACTAGTACCTTCAATTTTTCCAAATAAGTTTCCTACAGCATCAAAATTAGTAACAAATCCTTTAGAATCCATGATTTTTTTTATTGCATTTTGAGTATCAGCCCATTGTTTAGAATAAACAAGCCTTGTAACACCACCAGCTGGATCATTTGCAAGATTGGCAATATATTCTAAACAAAAAACAGACTCTTTTTGCATATTCTTTTCCAATTTAAAAACAACTCCTTGACAACATACATTAATTTTATTCTTTCTTTGCGACTATAAGTATTATAACATTTCAAAATTAATGATACAAAGATCTAATAGTTAACTCCAATTTTTAGAAATTACGCCCCATGTCTTCCCACCTTTTTAGAATAAATTTTTTCATGTCTTTTTTATATTTTTCTATGTATTTTCTCATTTTTATAGGGATTTTTTTGTCGTTCACATTCTATCCATATATTTTTGACCATAGCTTCGCCAATTCGTCCACAGTTCGACATTGGTTTTTTTTGCTGTCGAAGGAACGAATCCTTGTTTTCGGGCTTTATTTGGAACCTTTTATAAAACCCTTATTTAATTCCCTATTGTCATTTTTTTATTACTTCAGT
>JAVBPD010000159.1:0-24704 GCA_031549885.1 Clostridiaceae bacterium | reverse complement strand
TATCAAGAGTTACATATATTGGATAAATTAATCCAACATTGTCAATGGATCTAGCTAAGTCTAATAGGCCAATATCAGAAATAGGATCAAAAGGGCTCCATCCCTCTGGAATATCATTTATTAACTCAATGTCGATCTTTTTCAAGTTTTTGTGAAGGTCTACCCCCTCATTGAAGTTTTTATTTCTCTTTATAATAGTTTTTCTTTCTTCCTCCATTCTTTGCCTTAAATCTTAAGGTGATTCGCCAATATCTACTTCAACTTTAGTAACCTTATAATTTTCAAGACTATAATTAGGAAATAAATCTAAACCTACGCCTTCATATTCCATTAAAAAACCTCTTTAAAAAAATTCTAATGTTAAAATATATGCTATAAAAAATCATTTAAGAACAAAAATTTAAGAAATATTATTAAGGCATAAAGGCATACCTGTATTTTTTTACGCTGGTATGCCTATGTATAAGATAAAGAAAAATTAAAGACCTTTTGCCAAATTATAAATATACTCCACTAATTCCTCATCATATTTTAAATCTTTAACTTTAAAGTACAAACTTCTTATAAAATTTTTAATATTTACTTTGCAAACATATTTTTTATAACCTGTAAAGCTATCCAAACATTTAGTTATAAATATAAGCCAAGTTTCAAACCTTTCCCTAGAGATAAGTTTCCTAGTATAAATTACATTTATAACATTTACAATACGCTCGTCCTCTTCGTGGCAAAAAATATAGTAACCATTTAAAAGTTTATTTTTAACAGAATCTAAAATATTAATGCTTAATTCCTCATTGCATTCCTTAGATAAAGTAATTTCAAAAAATCCATCAGCTCCATGAGCTACGCTATGGGCCCATCCGAAATTTTCAACATAACCTCTTAAATCCTTTTCATCGTTGAAGTAATTAAGAAGAGAATTCTTTACGCATGCAAATTCATTTTCAGATAAAAACGCTCTTTCTCTGTGCCTTTGTAAAATAAGACAAATAACAAGAACAGAAAAAGATCTAGTAAACACAGAATCATCATTTTTATGCCCAATTTTAAAGAAAAGATGTTCTTTATCCATTAGTGTATTTAAAATATTTATCATTTCGTTTTCATTAAAATACTTGTATTTTAAAATCCATTTGTTAAAAGTTGTATATATTAGATCATCTCTTAAAACAGAGTCCTTATCACCTATATATTTTAACATTAAAGAAATATATACTTTTAAATCATTTCGATTAGATACCTTATATTTATTTTCTCTTAAACTATTAAGATATGTTATTAGTGAATCTCTTTCGTTAAGCAAATTATCACCTTCTTATAAAAATTACCAAATTAAAATATAAATTATAAATTATATATAATATATCATCTTAACAAAACACTAGTAAAGTAAAATTGTCATATGAGAATAAAATATATTTTAAAATTAATGAATAACGAACTAAATTTTTACAAATATGGCAAAAATAAAACACCGCATGTTTCGACGGTGTGAACACTATGCTTAAAACGAAATTCTAGTTTATATTTCCATGGCTAAATTATGTATTAAATTTGCTACTTCTTCGTCATATCTTAAATCTCTTGTTTTAAAAGATAAACTTCTCATAAAGTTTTTAACATTTATTTTTGATAAATATTTATTATACCCATTAAAATTATCTAAACACTTTTCTAAAAGCATAAGCCACATTTCAAATTTTTCAATTGAAAAAAATTTTCTTGCATAAATTGCGTTTACTACATTAACCATTCGCTCATCTTCCTCATGGCAAAAAATATAATAACCATTTAAAAGCTTGTTCATTATTGAATCTAAAATATCAGAGCATATTTCAACAGTACATTCTTTAGATAACACAATCTCAAAAAAACCATCTGCACCATGAGCAGCACTATGAGCCCACCCATAGTTTTCAATATATCCTCTTAAGTCTTTTTCTTTTCTATAGTATTCTATAAGTGAATTTTTAACCATCATATATTCATCTTTGCTTAAGAATGGCTTTTCTCTATGCCTTCTTAATATAAGACAAATAATTATTACAGAAAAGGATCTTGTAAATACTGTAAAATCATCTCTGTTTCCAATATGAAAAAACATATGATTTTTATCAACAACAGTATTTAAAATGTCTAAAAGTTCGTTTTCTGTAAAATACTTTAACTTTAAAACCCATTTATTAAAGGTGGTATAGATCAAATTATCACGCAAAATAGGGTCTGTGTCTCCTATGTATTTTAACATTAAAGGAACATAAATATCTAATTCATAATGATTTGAAATTTTATATTTGTTTTCTTTTAATTTTTGAAGATATATTATAAGTGAATCTCTTTCATTAACCAAACAATCACCTTCTTTAAATTATAACAAGTTTATTAAATCATATATTATAGCTAAAAAAAATTAATTTTAACTATAATATATCACTATAATTTAATTATAGCAAAGGTTAAGCATAATGCTTAAATAAATATACTTTTATCGTTGAATATATGAAATTATGATTTTTTTGTGAATATATGGACATACTACTCTTAAAATGATAAAATAAATCGTCAGTATTCTAATGAAACTGAACATATTTTTCAATTAAATATTCGTATTGCATCTAAAATTTAGAGCGAAAGCGAGGAAGAAAAAAATGGTTAAACCTAGTATTAAATTAAAAAAATCAAAATTAACCACAAAAAAAATTGCTACTATTGGGCTTTTATCTTCTATAAGCATTTTGCTTGGAATAACTAGATTAGGGTTCATCCAAATCAATGTTGTTGGAGCAACAATAATGCATCTTCCAGTAATAGCTGCTGGAATATTAGAAGGGCCACTTGTTGGAGCTATAGTTGGACTGATTTTTGGTGTATTTAGCATGTATCAAGCTTTATCTGCACCTAGCATTGTTGCAACAGCTTTTTTAAACCCACTTGTTTCTGTAGTTCCTAGAATACTAATCGGCATAGTAAGTTATTACGTTTTTGCTTTACTTAAAAAGCCCTTAAAAAAAGGATCAATTTCTGTTGCTGCATTTATTGGATCTTACACAAATACTATAGGGGTTATCGGCGCTATTTACTTACTCCATCCTGAAGTATTAGGTATAACAAAGGGTCAAACCATGAGCGAAATGGGAAAAATACTTTTAGCATCAATGGGAATTGGAAGTATTTTTGAAGCTATTTTAGCTTGTTTAATAGTTACTCCAATTGTTGTAGCCATTCAAAAGATTAGAAAAGAATAAATTTATTTTTGTAATAAAATATAAAAAAATGGGCATGCCTAAATGGTATGCTTTTCATATATAATGGAGGGTTAATGGATGTTATTAGCTGTTAACGTTGGAAATACAAATATTGCAATAGGTGTTTATGATAAGGATAATTTAATTTCCACTTTTAGATTATCAACAAAGACAAATAGAACATCTGATGAAATATATGTGTTTATTTATAACCTATTGATACAAAATAAAATAAGCCCAGAGGAAATAGATGGTGTAATTATTTCTTCTGTTGTTCCAGATATAATGTATACTTTTGAGCATGCTATAAGAAAATGTTTTAATATAACACCTATGATAGTAGGGCCAGGTATTAAAACTGGAATTAATATAAAAATAGATAATCCAAAAGAGTTAGGAGCAGATTTAATTGTTAATGCAGTGGCTGCTTATGAAAGATACAAAAATTCATGTATAGTAATAGATTTTGGTACAGCTACAACTTTTTCAGTTGTTTCAAAAAATTGTGAACATTTAGGAGTATGCATTTGTCCTGGAATAAAAATTTCTGCAGATGCTTTATTTTTAAATACTGCAAAATTGCCAAAGGTAGAGCTTACGCTGCCGCAAAAGGTAATTGGCAAAAATACAGTGACTAGCATGCAATCTGGTATTATTTTAGGTATAATAGGTCAAGTTAAATACATTCTTGAAAAAATATCAGAGGAAATGATTGAGCTTGGAGAGAATAAGCCACATATTATTGCAACTGGAGGAATGTCTGGGCTTGTATCAAAATATGGAATTGATATAATTGAAAAGGTTGATCCTCTTCTTACACTAGAAGGACTTAAGATTATCTATAAGAGGAACATAGAAAGGTAAATATGAGAAAATTAGAAGTTTCAGGTAAAGCTTTTTTAGCACCAATGGCAGGTGTTTCTGACGTAATTTTTAGACAAATATGTAAAGAATTTGGATGCGCACTCACATATACTGAGATGGTTAGTTCAAAGGCTCTTTACTTTGAAAATGAAAAGACTTATAATATGGTCACATTTTGTAAAAACGAAATACCAGCAGCTGTTCAAGTTTTTGGGCATGAGCCATATGCCATTGCTAAAGCTTGTGAAATTTTTGAAAAAGATGATAGAATATCTGTTATTGACATAAACATGGGCTGCCCTGCTCCTAAAATAGTAAAAAATGGAGATGGAGCAGCACTTTTAAAAAATAGAAATCTAGCTTGTGAAATTGTAAGAGAGATGAAAAAAGCCACATCTAAGCCTGTTACAGTAAAAATCAGGAAGGGATTTGAAGTCTTTGAGAACATTGCTGTTGACTTTTCACTTGCGATGGAAGAAAATGGTGCGAATGCTATTACTATTCATGGAAGAACTAGAGAACAGTATTATGAGGGCTTTGCTGACTGGAATGTTATTAAAGATGTAAAAGATAAAGTGTCAATTCCGGTAATCGGAAATGGTGATATAAAAAGTGGAGAAGATGCAGTATCCATGTTAGTAAAAACAAATTGCGATTATATAATGATAGCAAGAGGCGCCATGGGTAACCCTTGGATTTTTGAAGAGATAAATTCAAAAATAAATAAAACTCAATATGCTAGAAAAACTCCAAAAGAAAAAATCAATATGTGCATATTTCATTTAAGAAAGCAAGTAGAATACTATGGCGAATATAAAGGTGTTATAGAGATGCGAAAACATATTGGATGGTACTTAAAAGGTCTAATTAATAGCATAGAAGTTAAGAATAGAATAAATATTGAATATGATGTTGAAAAAGTTGTAAAAATATTGGAAGAATATAAATTAAAATTTTAATCATAAAAAAAATGTAATCCTAGTACTATTAATTAATAACTTTTTAATAGGATTATACATTGATTTATTTTAAGCTATACTATATAATGTTTAGAATGATTTCAATTATTAGATTCAATATGTATAAGGAGAGAATTTATTAATGAATTATAACAAAAAACATCTAATTACCTACGAAGGTGTTAGAAAATTAGAAGCAGAATTAGAATATCTAAAAACTGTTCGAAGAAATGAAATCAAAGAAAAAATTAAAGTAGCCCTTACATTTGGTGATTTAAGTGAAAATTCTGAGTATGATGAAGCTAAAACTGAACAAGCATTTGTGGAAGGTAGAATATTGCAACTTGAATCTATGCTTAAAAATGCATCAGTTGTAGATGACGTAGACGTGCCAAATGACCGTGTTTCTATTGGCAGTGTAGTAGAGCTTGAAGATTTTGAATTGGGCGAAAATGTTGAGTACCATATTGTTGGATCAATAGAAGCTGACCCAATAAATTATAAAATATCTAATGAATCTCCTGTTGGAAGCGCATTGATTGGGAGGAAAAAAGGTGACGTGATTAAAGTTGCTGCTCCAAATGGCATAAATGAATTTAAAATATTGAGTGTAAAAAGAGCATAAGAGGATAAAGGAGGAAAAACCATGGACAATGGGATGAAAAATGATACACATGATCTAATAAAAGAAGAAGAACAGTATAATGAATTTATTAAACAAAGGATTGATAAACTAAAAAAGCTTAAAGAGGAAAATAAAGATCCTTTTGATGTGTATAAAGTTAACAGAAATGCAACTACAATTGAAATAAAGGATAAATTTGACGATTTTCTAGATAAAGAGGTTTTAGTTGCAGGAAGATTAATGTCCAAGAGGGTCCATGGCAAAGCAGGTTTCTCAGATTTAATTGATAGATTTGGAAAAATTCAACTATATATTAAAAAAGACATTGTAGGGGAAGAAAATCTAGATGTATTTAAGAGTTTAGATATAGGAGACTTAATTTGGGTTAAAGGATCTGTTTTTAAAACAAAAACAGAAGAGATTACCATACAAATTCACGATTTTAAACTTATAGCTAAATCCATAAAACCACTTCCAGAAAAATGGCATGGTCTTAAAGATCCAGATTTAAGGTATAGACAAAGGGAAGTTGATCTCATAGTTAATCAAGATGTTAAAGCAACATTTTTAAAAAGAAATATTATAATTAAAGGAATAAGAGAATTTCTTGACAATGAGGGCTATTTAGAGGTAGAAACTCCAATACTTACCTCTATAGCAAGCGGAGCTTCTGCAAAACCATTTAAAACTCACCATAATGCTCTTGATATAGATATGTACTTGAGAATTGCTACGGAATTATACCTAAAAAGGCTTATAGTTGGTGGTTTTGAAAAGGTTTATGATATGGGTAAAAACTTTAGAAATGAAGGAATTGATATAAGACATAACCCTGAATTTACTATGATAGAATTGTATGAAGCTTATGCTGATTACAATGACATAATGGAGCTTACAGAAAACTTGGTAGCCTATGTTTGTAAAAAGGTAAATGGAACTACTAAAGTTATTTATGGTGATACCCAAATAGACTTTACTCCACCATGGAGAAGAATTACAATGGTGGATGCTGTTAAAGAATATACTGGCATAGATTACAATGACATTAAATCCGATGAAGAAGCAAGGCAGATTGCAAAAGAAAAGCATTTAGAATTTAAGAAAAACTTAAACGACGTGTCTAAAGGAGAAGTTTTAAATGCTTTATTTGAAGAATTTGTTGAAGACAAATTAATTCAGCCAACTTTTCTCTGTGATTATCCAGTGGAAATATCGCCTCTTACAAAAAAGAAGCGTGGGAATGAAGAATTCACTGAAAGATTTGAAGGATTCATATATGGACGTGAAATTTGTAATGCTTATTCAGAATTAAATGATCCAATAGTTCAAAGGGAAAGATTTATGCAACAAGCTAAAGAAAGAGAGCTTGGAGAAGATGAAGCTTATGAACTTGATGAAGAATTTATGAATGCTTTAGAAGTAGGCATGCCACCAACTGGCGGAATAGGAATTGGTATAGACAGACTAGTTATGTTTTTAACAAATTCCCATTCTATAAGAGATGTAATTTTATTTCCTACAATGAGACCATTATATTAATATTAATTAAAAATTTGGATGTTTTAGAATTAAAAATTAGTTTTAAAGCATCCAAATTTTTTTAATGCTTAATAATATATAGATAATTTTGGTGAAACACAAATTAATATATAAAATTTTTTTAAATTTATAAATTAATATTGGACATCAATAAATAAAAATGGTAGAATAATAGAAATAAAAAATGAAATATATGCTAAAATATAGCTAATATGGATTTGATTTCAAAGATATATATTTAAACGTTCGCAAAAATTAATACATATTCTAACAATCATGGAAAGTCATGTCATTGTATCACATAGGTTTTACAAAATAAATAAATTGTAGGTTGTTTCCAAATCCTTTGCACATGGTAATTTTATTTTAATTTTGATATTAGCATAATATGCAAAATATAACTAATTTATTAGGAGGGGTATAATTGAATTTTAAAAAATTATTTACGTTACTTGTAACAGGTATGATGGTTTTTAGCACTATTTCTTGCACAGGTGATCCTACTACATCTGGGTCAAATACTACAGCTGCAGGCGGTTCAGGTGGAGCTTCTAATTTTCATATAGGTATTGTAACTGGTACAGTTTCTCAATCAGAAGATGAATTAAGAGGAGCTGAAGCCTTTATAAAACTATATGGATCTGTTGATAGTGGCGGAATAGTAAAAAATGTAACTTATCCTGACAACTTCATGCAAGAACAAGAGACAACTATAGCTCAAATAGTTGGACTATCAGATGATCCACTTATGAAAGCAATCATAGTAAATCAATCTGTACCAGGAACTTCAGCTGCTTTTCAAAAAATTAGACAATCAAGGCCTGATATTTTATTATTATCAGGATCTCCTCAAGAAGATACAAACATGATAGAAGCTGCTGCTGATTTAGCAATTGACCCTGATAATATTAACCGTGGATATTTAATGATTGACGCTGCTAAAAAATTAGGCGCAAAGACTTTTGTGCACATTTCCTTCCCAAGGCATATGTCTATAGAGCTTTTGTCAAGGAGAAGAAATATCATGGAAGAAGCTTGTAAAGATTTAGGACTCCAATTTGTATTTGAAACTGCACCTGACCCTATGAGTGACGTTGGTATCCCAGGAGCTCAACAATTCATACTTGAACATATGCCACAATGGGTTGAAAAGTATGGAAAAGATACAGCTTTCTTCTGTACAAATGATGCTCAAACAGAGCCTCTTTTAAAACAAGTTGCTGCACTTGGCGCTATATTTATAGAACCAGACCTTCCTTCACCAATAATGGGTTATCCAGGAGCATTAGGAATAGATCTTAAGGCAGAAGCTGGAGATTGGCCTGCAATACTTAAAAAGGTTGAAGATTCTGTTATTAAAGCAGGTGGAAGCGGAAGAATGGGCACTTGGGCATATTCATTCCCATACACAACAACAGAAGCACTTGCTGAATTTGGCAAAAGAGTAGTTGAAGGATCAGCTAAAAAAGATTCATTTGAAGATTTAATGGCTTGCTTTGAAAAGTTTACTCCAGGCGCTAAATGGAATGGATCATACTTTACCGATATAAACAGTGGAGAAGAAAAGAAAAACCATATTTTAGTTTATCAAGATACCTATGTTTTTGGAAAAGGATATTTAGGCATGACAAACGTAACTGTTCCTGATAAATATAAGACTATAAAATAATTGAAATAAAGCTCACTAAAAAAAGAAGTCCAAAGCTCGGAGCATGTTCCAATTTTGAACTTCTTTTTTCTATAATTTCTATAGAGCTTAAGGTTAAATAATAGGGGTGAAGCAATTGTCAAACCAAAACATTTTGCTAAAATTAGAGAATATTGGAAAAGAATATTATGGTAATAGAGTTCTAAAGGATATAAATTTGACATTAGGAAAAGGAGAAATTCTTGGCCTTGTTGGAGAAAACGGTGCAGGTAAATCCACACTAATGAAAATATTATTTGGTATGGATGATATTGCAGAAACAGGTGGTTATGAAGGCAGTGTTTATTTAGATGGAAATAAAGTTAATTTTAAGAAACCATTTGATGCACTTAAAGCAGGAGTTGGAATGGTTCATCAGGAGTTTTCGTTAATACCAGGTTTTACAACAACGGAAAACGTTCTTTTAAATATGGAAGTGACTAGGCCAAATATTATTTCGAAAATATTTGGAAAAAAACTAGAAAGGCTCAATATGAATGTGATGAAAAAAAGAGCTAAGGAGTCTTTTGATATATTAGGGGTGAATCTTGACACAGATACTTTGGTTTCTGAAATGCCAGTAGGGCATAAACAATTTATTGAAATTGCTCGTGAAATCAATAGAGAGAAAGTAAAGTTATTGATTCTTGATGAACCTACGGCTGTTTTAACAGAAACAGAGGCAGATATACTCTTAAAAGCTATGAGAAAATTAGCTGATAGTGGAATTTCTATTATATTCATATCCCATAGACTAATGGAGATTACATCAGTGTGTGATAAAATAGTGGTTTTAAGAGATGGAGTTATTGTTGTTGATACTAAACCTGAAGGAGTGAGCATTAGGCAAATAGCTGAATGGATGGTTGGACGTGATGTATCTGAAGATAAAGAGGTTGCAAAAAGAGCTATAGATACAACCGTAAAAAATAAAGATGCTATTTTAGAAGTGAAAAATCTATGGGTTGATATGCCTGGGGAAACAGTAAGAGATGTAAGCTTTGCTGTAAAAAGAGGAGAAATTTTTGGAATTGGTGGTCTTGCTGGTCATGGGAAGCTTGGTATTGCTAGCGGCATCATGGGTCTTTCTCCTGCAGGTGGGCAAATAGTATTTAATGGTAAAAATTTAAATTTAAACTCAACATTTGAAGCACTTAAACGAGGTCTAGCTTTTGTATCTGAGGATAGAAGGGGAGTAGGGCTACTGCTTGATGAACCAATAAGTTGGAATATAGCTTTTAATGCTATGCAAGTGCACAATAAGTTTTTAATTGGTGGTCTTTTTCGTGATGAAAAGGCAATGAAAAGAGTTTCTGACGAATATGTAAAATCCTTAGAAATAAGATGCACAAGCTCTAAGCAATTAGTAAGGCAGCTCTCTGGAGGTAACCAACAAAAAGTGTGTCTTGCAAAAGCTTTTGCGCTAGAGCCATCTTTATTGCTTGTTGCAGAGCCAACTCGTGGAATAGACGTTGGAGCTAAAAAGCTTGTACTTGATGCACTTAGGAATATAAACAAAGATCGCAATACTACTATCATAATGGTATCATCAGAGCTTGAAGAACTCAGGTCTATATGCGATAGAGTTGCAATTGTATGTGAAGGAAAAGTTTCTGGTACATTGCCTCCAACAGCTGCACCTGTTGATTTTGGTTTGCTCATGTCTGGTGAGCATAATTTAGTTGAAGAGGGTGATTAATATGGAATCAATTAACAGGTTTATAAAAAGCTTTGGGTGGCCAAGGATTATCATAGGACTGTTCTTATTATCCTTATTCATTGCTGGTCCTTTTTTTGGAGTTAAAACAGATTCGTCGCTTAATGATGTTATTGTAAGATTTGGAATGAATGGAGTTTTAGTTTTATGCATGGTACCGATGATTCAATCTGGTTGTGGACTTAACTTTGGTATTCCTGTAGGTATAATAGCAGGTTTAATTGGTGCTGTAATGAGCCTTGAATTTCATGCCACTGGATGGGCAGGTATATTTATTGCAATTTTTATAGCTATGTTGTGCGCTGCTGTATTTGGACTTTTATATGGTATTTTATTAAACAAAGTAAAAGGTGATGAGATGATCATCGCTACTTATGTGGGTTATTTCTTTGTATATTTTATGAACATAATGTGGTTAATACTCCCATTCAAGAATCCTGCAAGCGTTTTAGGATTTAAAGGTGAAGGCTTGAGGGTTACTATTAGCGTAGAAAATTATTGGATTCATCAAATTAGCAATTTTTTAAGCATCAGGGTTACAAAGAGCTTTTCAATACCAGTAGGTATGCTTTTGTTTTTTACTATAATGTGTTTGCTAATGTGGGGATTTTTCAAGACTAAAATTGGAACTGCTATAACTGCAGTAGGTTCAAATCCAGAATTTGCAAGAGCTTCTGGTATTAATGTGGATAAAATGAGGATGATATCTGTCATGGTTTCAACGGTTGTAGCCGCAATTGGCATTATTATTTACCAACAAAATTTTGGATTTATTCAAATGTATACTGCGCCACTTGCCTTTGCATTTCCAACTGTGGCAGCTATACTTTTAGGTGGTGCATCTATAAATAAGGCTACTATTACAAATGTTATTATAGGAACTTTCCTTTTTCAAGGTATTTTGACTATGACACCATCTGTAATAAATAGTGCAATAAGCATAGATGTTTCAGAAACAGTAAGATTAATTGTTTCGAATGGTTTAATAGTTTATGCATTAACTAGGAAAGCGAGGCAATAGATATGAATAATGATAAATTTAAAAAGATGTTAACAGCTAGCGCAGTTCCGATTTTGTTCATAGTGATAAGTGCTTTTGCTATTCCTCTTTCTCAATATTCTGGGACTTTTCTTTTAAATGAGATTGTAACTAGACTTTCAAGAAATTCATTTCTTGTTTTAGCACTACTACTTCCAGTAATGGCAGGTATGGGTATAAACTTTGGAATGATTTTAGGTGCTATGGCAGGTCAAATTGGACTTATATTCGTAACGGATTGGGGAATTACTGGAATTGCAGGACTTTTAGTTGCAGCTTTAATAGGTACCCCTATTTCTATAGGATTGGGATGGTTTGGTGGCCAGGTTTTAAATAGAGCAAAGGGAAGAGAAATGATTACATCTATGATGCTTGGTTTTTTCATATCAGGGATATATCAATTTTTCTTGCTTTATATATGTGGATCTATAATACCATTTAGAAGTGCCGATACTATGATTCTTTCAAGAGGGTTTGGAGTTAGAAATGCCTTAACATTAAATGTAGCTGCTGCTTTAGATAATTTTATTTGGATAAGGATAGGTGGAATTTTTGTACCCATAGGTACGTTTTTAATAATAGCTATTATTTGTTTATTTAGTGTATGGTTTAGAAAAACAAAAATAGGTCAAGACATGAGAGCTGTAGGTCAAGATATGATAGTTTCAAATACAGCAGGAATAGCTGTGAATAAAACACGTGTTCAATCCATAATCATCTCTACAGTGCTTGCTTGTTATGGGCAGATAATTTTTCTTCAAAACATTGGTACATTAAATACTTATAATGGGCATGACCAAGCAGCTTTATTTGCAGCTGCGGCCCTTTTAGTAGGTGGAGCAACTGTTTCAAAAGCAACAGTGGCCAATTCCATCATCGGTACAGCATTATTTCACTTGATGTTTATAGTAGTTCCAGTAGCTGGTAAAAATTTAACAGGTAAAGCAGATTTAGGGGAATATTTAAGAATGGTTGTATCATATGCAGTTGTAACAGTAGCACTTGTGCTCCATGCTTGGAAACGCCAAAAAGATAAAGAATTAGGCAGAGCTCATTTAAGAAATGCTCAACCTAGTGAGAACAAATAGCATATAAATTAATTAAAAATCTCAAAATGTTCATATAAACATTTTGAGATTTTTTTATTTAGAGGTATAATTAAGAAAAAAGTTTTTATAAATAAAAAATATTTTAAGAGGTGTTATACATAAAGTTATATAAAAAATTAAACATTGAAAAACAAGATGTAATTTCCATAATAGGTGCAGGAGGGAAGACAACTTTAATGTTTTCACTTGCTGATGAATTAAAATATATTTATAAAATTTTAATATGTACAACCACAAAAATATATATACCTACAAAAGATGAATTTGATTTTTTTTATATTGGCCATGTTCCAATTAATACCAATAAAAATGGCAGGTATGTAGTAGGAAGTTCAATTTATAAAAAAAAGCTTCTCCCAATTTCTGAAAATGATATATTAAAATATAGGTCTATTTTCGACATAATACTTATAGAAGCAGATGGATCTAAAATGAAAGCAATAAAAGGCTGGAAAGAGTATGAACCTGTTATTCCAAGCTTTACAACAAAAACAATTGGGGTTGTTGATATCTATAATATAGGAAAAATTATAAATGAAGAAAATGTTCACAATGTTGAAGAATTTATGGAAATAACTAAATCTTCAAAGTGTGAAATAATAAATATAAATCATATTATTTCTTTAATAAATAGTGAAAAAGGTTTATTTAAAAATTCTAAAGGTGATAAGATAATATATATACCAAGAAATAACGAAATGCTCATAGAAGAAATAGAAAAGTCATTAAATAAATCTATAAAGGTGGTAAGGTAGGTGAAATGTGAATTTAGTGCAATTATACTTGCTTCAGGAAAATCAAACAGGTTTAAATACGGAAATAAATTAAAACTAATGCTTAATGGTAAAAAAGTAGTAGAATACGTTATGGACGAAATAAAGAAATCTAAAAGATTTAAAGAGATTTTAATAGTAAGCTCTTATGATGAAATTCTTTTATTAGGAAGACAAAAAGGTATTATACCTATAAAAAACATTTATGACAATGAAGGAATATCGAGCAGCATAAAGCTTGGAGTAGAAAATTCTAATTATAATTATATGTTTTTTGTAGCAGACCAGCCATATATTAACGAGGCTTTAATAAATAAGCTTATTGATAAATTTGATGGAGAACATATCATAGTTCCTACTTATAATGGTGAATTAAAGAATCCTGTTATATTTCCTTATGAATTTAAAAATGAACTTCTTAAATTAAAAGGCGATATAGGAGGGAAAAAAATTATAACTTCAAATGAGGAAAAGGTGAAAAAAGTGAAGGTAGATGATGAAAAATACTTTAAAGATATTGATACAGCGCAAGACTATTATAAAATGGAAAAAATAGTTATAGTAAGAGGTGCAGGTGATATTGCAACTGGTGTAATTCAAAAGCTTTTTAGAGCAGGTTTTAAAGTTTTATCTCTTGAAAAAAGCAACCCTTCTAGCATTAGAAGAACTGTAAGCTTAAGTCAATGCATGTATGATGATGAGGCTTCTGTAGAAGATATGATTGCTAAGAAAATATCTAAAGTAGAAGATGCATTTAGTGCATGGAACGAAGGAAAGATACCTGTTTTAGATGATCAAAATTGTATGGTTTTAAATAGTATAAAACCTATAGCATTGGTAGATGCTATTATAGCTAAAAAAAATTTAGGAACTAATAAAAACATGGCTCCTATTACAATTGGCCTTGGACCAGGCTTTACAGCCCCAACTGATGTTGACATAGTTATAGAAACTTTTAGAGGACATGATCTTGGAAGGCTTATTTTTAAGGGAAGAGCTTTAGATGACACGAGAACTCCTGGTAAAATAGATGGTGTTTCTCTAGATAGAGTTATTTATTCAAATGCCAGTGGTAAATTTAAGTCACTTAGAAAAATTGGAGATAAAGTGCAAAAAGATGAGATAATTGCAGAAATTATTGACAATGAAAAGGTTGCTACTATTAAAAGTAAAATTAATGGTATTTTAAGAGGAATTATACAAGATGGTTTTTTAGTTACCCCTAATTTTAAAGTAGCAGATGTAGATCCAAGAATAGATGAACAAAAAAATTGTTTTACAATTTCTGATAAAGCAAGATCCATAGGTGGAGCTGTTCTAGAAGCTATTATTTATCTAGAAAGGATGAATTTAAGTGAAAAGTAATATATTCTTAACGATACATAAACTTATATCGAGTGGTAAAAAAGTGGCCATGGCAATGAATACTTCCGCACAAGGGTCATCTCCTGGTAAAGAAGGAGATATTATGGTTGTTATGCCTGATGGAAGTATTATTGGAACCATAGGTGGTGGAAAAGTAGAAAGTTTAGTCATTGAAATGGCCTTAGAATGTTTAAAAGATGATAAAAATAGAGAATATGAATACGCTCTCACTAAAGATGATGTTGGATCTATTTGTGGTGGAAAGGTTCATGGGTATATACAAGTATTAAAACCAATACCTAGGTTAATTATATTTGGCGCAGGTCACTTAGGAAAATGTATCTATGAAATTGGAAAAAATTTAAATTTTACTATTGCAATAATTGATGATAGAGAAGAATTTGCAAATAGTGAAAATTTTAAAGAAGCTACTATTTTATGCAAAGATTCTAAAAAGGCTGCAAGTGAAATTGATTTTTCGGAAAACGATTATATAATAATTGTTACTAGAAATCATGAGGAAGATAAAAAAGCTTTAAAGGAAGTTATTAATTTAAGCGCAAGATACATTGGAGTAATAGGAAGTAGAAAAAAACTAATTGAAATTAAAAGAGAACTATTAGAAGAAGGAATATCTCAAGAATTAATAGATAAAATATATGCACCAATTGGACTTGATATTTCAAATGGCACTCCAGAGGAAATAGCTTTTGGAATTTTAAGCGAAATTTTATTAATAAAAAATAATGGCACACTAAATCATAGGAGAGATAAAAAATGATTAAAGCAGGTATAATTGTTTCTAGTGATAAAGGGTTTAAAAATGAAAGAGTGGATGAAAGCGGAGCTTTAATAAAATCCATGTTAGAGGCTATGGGCCATTTAGTTGTTAAATATATTATACTTCCAGATGAAGAAGACATGTTAAAAAAAGAAATGTGCTTAATGGCAGATGAACTTAATATCAATTTAATATTAACCTCTGGTGGAACTGGCTTTAGCAAAAGAGATATAATGCCTGAAGCTACAAAAGCTGTAATAGAAAGAGAAGCCCCTGGTATATGTGAGGCTATGAGAATGGAAAGCTTTAAAATAACTAAAAGGGCAATGCTTACAAGAGCAGTATCAGGAATTCGAGGAAATTGCCTTATTATAAATATGCCTGGAAGCCCAAAAGCAGTTAGAGAAATGATGGATATATTATTTCCAGCTATAGAACATGGAATCTCAATATTGTTAGGTGAAGCAAGTGAATGTGCTTCAAAGCCTGCAGGTGAATAGCTATGAAGAAGGTAAAAGTACAAGATGCCATTGGCTGCAAATTATTTCATGATATTACTAAAATAGTTCCAGGAGAATTTAAAGGGGTAGCGTTTAAAAGAGGGCATATTATTAAAGAAGAAGATATAGATGAAATGCTTTCTATAGGAAAAGATCATATTTATATATATGAAGAAAATGATAAAGCGGTTCATGAAAATGATGCATGTGTTATAATTAAAGATCTTGTTGCAGGAGATTATATGACAGATTCTCCTATTTCAGAGGGGAAGATAAATCTATTAGCTAAAAAAGATGGCCTGTTAAAGATAAATAAAGATTTGCTTTATAAAGTTAACAAATTAGGTGAAATAATAGTATCAACTTTACATAATGATATGCCAGTGAGAGAGGGGCAAAAAATAGCATCTGTTAAAATAATTCCACTAGTAATACAAAATGAAAAGTTAGAAGAGCTTAAAAATTTATTAAATGGAGAAAAGATATTAAATGTTAAACCATTTAACAAGTTAAGAATTGGGGTTATAACTACAGGAAATGAAATATTTTATGGAAGAATTAAAGATAAATTTAGGCCAGTAATTGAAGAAAAATTACAAGAATATTCATGCGAATTTTTAGGCCAAGTATTTTGTCCAGATGATAAAGAAAAGATTGTTTCTGCCATTAAAGCTTGGGAAGAAAGAGGCATAGATATGATAATTTGCACAGGTGGTATGTCTGTTGACCCAGATGATTTAACTCCTTCAGCAATTAGAGATAGTGGTGCAAAAATTATATCTTATGGATCACCTGTTTTACCAGGAGCTATGTTTTTAATATCTTATAAAGGCAATATTCCTATAGTTGGACTTCCTGGTGGAGCTATTTTTAATAAAAGAACTGCTTTTGATATAATATTTCCCAAAATAATTGCAGGAGAAGAGATCTCTCATTCTTATATTGCATCTTTAGGACATGGTGGTTTGTGCATGGATTGTCCTCAATGTATTTTTCCTAATTGCGGGTTTGGAAAGGGATAGCTTATATGAACAATAAATTTACACATTTTGACGAAAATGGCAAAGCAATAATGGTAGATGTAACAGATAAAGATAAAACTAAAAGAGTGGCATCTGCTTTAGGTATTGTGAAGATGTCAGAAGAATGCTTTAATTTGGTAGAGCAAGGAAACATTAAAAAAGGTGATGTGTTAAGCGTTGCAAGGATTGGTGGAATAATGGCTGCAAAGAGAACCTTTGAAACCATACCTCTTTGCCATAACATGCCTATTACATCATGCTCAATTGAATTTAAATTAGATAAAGAGCATTTTCAAATTCAAGTTGAAGGCATTGTAAAGACAAATGCTGAAACTGGAGTTGAAATGGAAGCACTTCATATGGTCACAATAGCGTGTTTGACTATTTATGACATGTGTAAGGCAGTTGATAAAGAAATGGTAATTTCAGATATACATTTAAATTATAAACTTGGAGGGAAAAGTGGTATTTTTAAATACTCTAAATGAGGAGGTGTCCTATGAAAGATAGTCTAAGCAGAGATATAAATTATCTTAGAGTTTCTATAACAGATAATTGTAATTTAAGGTGTATTTATTGCATGCCAGAAGAAGGAGCAATATGTCATAAAGAAGAAGATATGATTTCAATGGAAGAAGCTTTTAAACTTGTTGAAATATTTTCTAGTTTAGGAATAGAAAAGGTTAGGATTACTGGAGGAGAGCCACTTTTAAGAAAAGGAGTATGCGACTTAATTAAAAATATAAACTCGCTGCAAACGATAAAAGAAATTGGAATAACCACAAATGGGGTTTTGCTTTACGAATACTTAGATGAATTAGTTGAAAGCGGTTTAACTACTTTGAATATTAGCCTTGATACAATTAATGAAGAAAAATTTAAAAAAATGACAAGATATGGAAAAATGTACAAAGTAATAAATGCAATAAAAAAAGCGAGGAATTATAATTTAAAAGTCAAATTAAACTCACTGATCATACAGGGCTTTAATGATGATGAGGTTCTTTCCTTAGTAAATTTTGCAATAGAAAATGATGTGATTTTAAGGTTTATAGAATTAATGCCTATTGGACATGGTAAAAATTTAAAGGGATTTAAAAATGAGGATATAAGAAAGATAATTGAAAAAAAATATGAGCTTGCTCCATATAAAAGCGATAAATTAGATTTAACAAAAGGTCCTGCTGTGTATTATAAGATTTCTAGTAATAATAAATTAATAGGATTTATTTCTCCAATTAGCAAATGTTTTTGTGAATCCTGCAACAGGGTAAGGATTACATCAGATGGCAAATTAAAGGAATGCCTTTATTATGAAGGAAGTTTGAATCTTAAAGAAGAGCTTAGAAAAGGAACAAGCAATGGAGAAATTAAGGATAAAATAATAAAAGCCTTAACTTTAAAAAAGGAACACCATAAGTTTTTTGAAAATGATGAGACATATGACGATGAAAAGAAGGATATGTCAATGATAGGAGGATAAATATGGGGAAAATTCTAGCTATTTGTATAAGTGAGAAAAAAGGTGGATCAAAGGAAGAATTAAATGAAATAGAATTGATTGAGAACTTCGGCTTAAAAGGTGATGGACATGGAGGAAATTGGCATAGACAAGTTAGCCTACTTTCTAATGAAAGAATAGAGGACTTTAAAAAAAGAGGGGGAAAGGTTAGGTTTGGAAGTTTTGGTGAAAATTTAGTAGTTGAAGGTATTGAGCTTTCATCACTTCCAGTTGGAACAAAACTTAAGTGTTCAGATGCTATTCTGGAAGTTACACAAATAGGCAAAGAATGTATAAACAGATGTTCTATATATTATTCTGTAGGAGATTGTATAATGCCAAAGGAAGGCATTTTTGCCAAAGTGTTAAAAGGTGGAAAGATAGAAAAAGGTGATGAGATTTCTATAATATAAGTTTGTACTAAAAATTTTTTTAATGATAAAAAAAATATTGTAAAGACCATTATAATATATTATAATGGAATTGTAATAAAGTGAGGTAAAAAAAAAGGATGGATAATAACGAAAGGATTGATATACTTAAATGTATAGCAAAGGGAATATCTATTCATTTTGGGCAAAAATGTGAAATTGTAGTTCATGATTTATCAAAAGATTATGAAAGTACAATTGTGCATATAGAAAATGGGTATATAACTGGACGCCATTTAGGAGACTGTGCTTCAAATATTGTACTTGAACAACTTGAGTCCTTTAATGAAAATCGCAATGATGAAATTAAAGACAGATATAACTATTTAACGCAGACAAAAGATGGAAGGATATTAAAATCCTCATCTATTTATATAAAAGATAATAATGGTAAGATATGTTCAATTTTAGGAATCAACTATGATATAACAGATTTTCTTATGGCAGAGTCTATAATAAGTTCCTTTACAAACAGTTCTGCAAATAAAGAAGTAAAAGAAATAATTCCATCTAATGTAAATGACTTGCTAGACATTCTTATTAATGAGTCCTATGAATATATAGGAAAGCCAGTTGCTACTATGACAAAAGAAGATAAAATAAAAGCAATTAAGTACTTAGAGCAAAAAGGCGCATTTTTAATAAAAAAGTCTGGAGATAAAGTTTCTAAATTTTTTGATATATCACAATACACTTTATATAACTATTTAGATAATGAAGTATAAAAAAAATTTTTTTATTGAATAAGTAAACTTTTACATCAAACTAAAATCAAAGAGAAATAAAGGAGGCAATTAAATGAGACAATTAATTGATTTAACAATCAATGAAGAACAATTATCAAAAACTGTCAATCGTGCAAAAGAAAAAAATATTGTAATTCCTACATTGGATCAAATGAAAGATCCTAAATTAATATCAGATGATGTTAAAAATAAACTAAAGGAAACAGGTCTTTGGGATGTTAATCCAATAAACTTATTTAGAATATCTTGGAAAAATGAGCCAAAAGAAAAAGGTGGATTGTACAATGAAGTTCCAAATTTTATTGAAATACCATCTGAAATATCTGGTGTTAAAGCTAGAATAGTAGCTTTAAGTGGAAAATGGTTCCCTATTGGTGCGCATAAAGTTGGTGCAAGCTTTGCATGTCTCGTTCCTAGACTTGTTACAGGACAATTTGACCCTTCTTTCCATGAAGCAGTTTGGCCATCAACTGGAAACTATTGTCGTGGTGGTGCATACAATTCAAGCTTGCTTGGATGCAAATCAATAGCTATTTTACCCGAAAACATGAGCAAAGAAAGATTTGAATGGCTTAAAAAGGTAGCTGGTGAAGTAATTGCTACGCCTGGTTCAGAAAGTAATGTTAAAGAAATATATGACAAAACTTGGGAATTAAGAAGAACAAGAGATAATGTAGTAATATTCAATCAATTTGCAGAATTAGGAAATCACTTGTGGCATTATGAAGTTACTGGAAATGCAATGCATGATGTTCTTAAGAGCATAATGGGTCCAAAGGATAAATATAGAGGTGTATGTTTAACTTCAGGTTCAGGTGGAACTTTAGCTTCAGGAGATTACTTAAAAGATCAATTCCCAAATAGTAAGATAGCAGTAGGAGAAGCAGTTCAATGTTCTACACTTTTAGACAATGGATATGGAGAGCATAGAATAGAGGGAATTGGAGATAAACATGTGCCTTGGATTCACAATGTAAAAAATACAGATTTAGTAATTGATGTAGATGACAATGATGCACTTGGAATGTTTAGGTTATTTAATGAAGCTTGTGGCCAAGAATATATTAAATCTCTTGGGGTAAAAGATGATACAATTAAAAAATTAGATTGGGTTGGAATATCAGGAGCAGCAAATATTATTTCAGCTATTAAATTTGCTAAATACTATGAATTAACTGAAAATGATGTAGTTCTTACAGTTTTAACTGACTCAGCTGAAATGTATAAATCAAGACTTCTTGAAATGAAAGAAGACAGAGGAAATAAAGACTACACTTTAGTTAATGCAGAAGTTGACCACAATAGATATGTATATGGCGTGAAAACTGACTTTATGGAAGAGTTAACATATGCATCAAAGAAAAGAATTCACAATTTAAAATATTACACATGGATTGAACAACAAATGCATGATGTAAAAGAATTAAATGAACAATGGTATGATTATGACAATTATTGGGGAAGACTTCATACCATGGCACCAGAATTAAATAAATTAATAAAAGAATTTAATGATAGAGTTTCTTCAAAATAATTTTTTTAATTTTGATTTTTAGGTAAATGGTATTTTATTAAGGATTTTTATAAGATTAAAAGTATTATGAGGTAATGATTTGATGAGAGAAAAAATAAAATGGGCAAAAAATAATTTGAAGAAATCATTTCCCGAAAAAGAAATGAAGATAATGGAGCTTAAAGAAGTAGAAAAGGCTAGAAGATTTCAAAAGAGTTTTTCTGAATATAATGAAACTCCTCTTGTAAATCTTGAAAACTTAGCAAAGTTTCTTTGCCTTTCAAATATATGTATAAAAGATGAATCTTTTAGGTTTAATTTAAATTCATTTAAAGCTTTGGGGGCATCTTTTGCTATGGGAAATTATATAGCAAATCTTTTAAATAAAGATATAGATGAACTTGATTATAAAACTATAACATCAGATGAGACTCGAAAAAAAGTAGGAGATATAACCTTCTTTGCAACAACTGATGGAAATCACGGAAGAGCTGTTGCATGGACTGCAAATAGATTAAAGCAGAAAATGATAGTCTATATGCCAAAGGGATCATCTTTAACAAGGCTTGAAAACATTAGAAAAGAGGGAGCAGAAGCTTCAATCTTAGATCTTAATTATGATGATGCCATTAGATATACCATAAAAGAAACTGAAAAGGTGCCAAATGGCGTTATTGTTCAAGATACATCATGGGAAGGATATGAAGATATACCTAATTGGATAATGCAAGGTTATGGAACCACAGCACTTGAAAGTTATGAGCAGCTTAAAAAATTAAACATTGAAAAGCCAACTCATATATTTCTTCAAGCAGGTGTTGGTTGTTTTGCAGCGGCTGCACAAGGCTTCTTTGCAAATGTATATAAAGATGACCCACCGATTGTAGTTGTAGTGGAATCAAATAAAGCAGATTGCTATTATCAATCTATGATTGCAAATGACGGTGAATATAGAACTGTTGGCGGCGATATGGACACTATAATGGTTGGACTTGCTTGTGGTGAGCCAAATCCTACAACGTGGAATATTTTAAAAAATAACAGTGCATATTATGTATCTTGTCCCGATTGGGTTACAGCAAGAGGAATGAGAATTTTAGGAAATCCTCTTAAAGATGACAATAAAGTAATATCTGGAGAATCTGGAGCTGTTACTTTAGGGCTTTTAACTTCAGTAATGATGTTTAAAGAATATGAGGATTTAAAAAATGAATTGAAATTAGACCAAAACTCAAAGGTTTTATTGTTTAGCACAGAAGGAGATACATTCCCTGATAGATATAGAAGAATAGTTTGGGATGGAGAATTTTCAAGTATAGATTAAAAAAATGAGGTGTAAAAATGGATTTTAATAAAATTAAAAGTGCAGCTGAAGGTTATAAAGAAGATATGACTAAATTTTTAAGGGATTTAGTTAAGATACCAGGAGAATCTTGTGGAGAAAAAGATGTAGTTCTTAGAATCAAAGAAGAAATGGAAAAAGTAGGATTTGATAAAGTTGAAATAGATCCACAAGGAAATGTTTTAGGATATATGGGAAGTGGCAAAACTTTAATTGCTTACGATGCTCATATTGATACAGTTGGCATAGGAAATATAGCAAACTGGAAATTTGATCCTTATGATGGATATGAAAATGATATAGAAATTGGTGGAAGAGGAACTTCTGACCAATTAGGCGGAATTGTATCATCAGTTTATGGCGCAAAAATCATGAAAGATTTAAACTTAATAGATGAAAAATATACAATTTTAGTTACAGGAACAGTTCAAGAAGAAGACTGTGACGGAGTTTGCTGGCAATATATAATTAATGAAGATAAAGTTAGGCCAGAGTTTGTAGTTTCAACTGAACCTACTGATGGTGGAATTTATCGTGGACACCGTGGTCGTATGGAAATCCGTGTAGATGTAGCAGGAGTTTCATGTCATGGATCTGCTCCAGAACGTGGTGATAATGCTATTTATAAAATGGCTGAAATTCTATTAAATATACGTGATTTAAATGAAAATGATGCAGCTGATAGCACTGAAATTAAAGGTCTTGTTAAGATGCTTGATGAAAAATATAATCCACAGTATAAAGAAGCTAATTTTCTTGGACGTGGTACAGTTACAACTTCTGAAATATTCTTTACATCACCAAGCCGTTGTGCAGTAGCTGATTCATGTGCTGTATCCTTAGACCGTCGTATGACTGCTGGGGAAACATGGGAAAGCTGTTTAGATGAAATTCGTGAACTTCCAGCAGTTAAAAAATATGATGCAAAAGTTTCCATGTATCAATATGATAGACCTGCATATACTGGACTTGTTTATCCAATTGAATGCTATTTCCCAACATGGGTAATTCCAGAAGATCATCCTGTAAGCAGGGCTATGGTTTCCGCTCATGAAAGTTTATTTGGAGAGACTCGTACTGGCGTAGAAGAAAATATTGAAATGAGAGAGGCGCGCCCACTTTTAGATAAATGGACATTCTCCACAAATGGAGTTACGATTATGGGACGTAATGGTATACCATGTATCGGTTTTGGACCAGGAGCAGAATCTCAAGCTCATGCACCAAATGAAAAAACATGGAAACAAGATTTAGTAACATGTGCTGCATTATATGCTGCAATGCCTACTATATACGTTAATGAATTAAAAAAATAATTAAAATTTTAAGGAGCATAAAATAATGGATAAAATAAAAGACTTAATTTTAAGTTTAGATAAATTAAACTTTAAAGACATGTATATGAATGACTTTTTATTAACTTGGGAAAAATCCGCAGATGAACTTCAAGCAGTATTTACAGTAGCAGATACATTAAGAGCTATGAGGGAAAACAATATTTCAACACGTATATTTGATTCAGGACTTGGAATTTCACTTTTCCGTGACAATTCAACAAGGACTAGATTTAGCTTTGCAAGTGCATGCAATCTATTAGGTCTTGAAGTTCAAGATTTAGATGAAGGAAAATCTCAAGTGGCTCATGGAGAAACTGTTAGAGAAACTGCAAACATGATTTCATTTATGGCTGATGTAATTGGAATTCGTGATGATATGTACATTGGAAAAGGAAACGCTTATATGAGAGAAGTTTCTAAAGCAGTACAAGAAGGTCATAAAGATGGAGTTCTAGAACAAAGACCTACTCTTGTAAATCTTCAATGTGATATTGACCATCCAACACAAGCTATGGCTGATATGCTTCACATAATACATCATTTTGGCGGAGTTGAAAATTTAAAGGGTAAGAAAATAGCTATGTCATGGGCATATTCACCATCTTA
>JAVBPD010000024.1:0-32327 GCA_031549885.1 Clostridiaceae bacterium | reverse complement strand
GCTTTACTTCTTCCCAAAATTCTTCTGTTATTTCCCATGATTTTTCTTGTTTCATCACACATACCCCAATGATTTTTTATTTCAATTTTATCATTTTTTCTTACTACTTGTACAGTTTTAATTAGGGATAAGCTCTAAGTTGCCATTTTTAGAAAGCCGTGATGTTACAGAATAACGACCGCCTGCAACCTGAGAATAGTATTCATGATAGACTTTTGTCCAGCGCTTATTTACACCAAGTAAATATTCATCGTACACTTTGCCATTATCATTGAGATAGTAAAAACGAGCTTGATCAAAAGGAATTAGCGTATAAATTTCATTCACCATCTGTTCACAGAATTTCCTTGGCTCTCGAACACTTCCGCATTTTAACAAAAAATCGTGTATTTTAATCCAAGGCAACTGTTGCTCCATTAAAATATCACCTCTCCTATTATTATGAATAATCCCTATAACTTTCTATTTTTTGCATCAAGTTACCGACTGATATTTCATATATTATATCTTGTTTGAAATGTGTAAAACAAGATATAAAGCATATAAAATTCTTTATGAGGAGAGATAAATATGAACAACATTCTTGTTCCTATATCAAAAGGTAAACGTACTCTATTTATTTATGCGGTAATGTTATTATATGCAGGGTTTGCCGCCTCTAGTTATGGTGTAAGCGTTGTAATGCCTAGAAAGCTCACCGCAATGAATGCTATGGAATTTTATGCCCTAGCTTCTGCTATGAGCACTTTAGGAATGATGCTTGCGCTTCCACTTGTTGGTAAACTAAGCGATATGTTTGGCAGCAAAGCTATTGCCATATTTGGTGTTACTTTGCAGTTTATTACCCGTATTGGTATGATGGCAGCACCAAATGCTATGATTTTTATGGCTCTAAATTTAATATCAAATATAGGGTTAGGTTTTTTTGTATCAGCACCTTTCTCTATGATAGCTGATGTTGTAAGTTCTGAGGAGAGGCCTAAATTTTATGGCATGCTTACAACATTTAAAGCGTTAGGCTCCCTTATTGGCCCGTTGATCACAGGGCAAATGATCGATAGCGGCTATTTAAACCTAGCTTTAGGTGCATATTTTCCATTTATGCTCATTTCTATACCTTTTATATTAATATTGTATCCTAATAGAAAAACCAGCAGAACTGCTGGAGCTAAATTTGACTTTGCAGGTATCTTCCTTATGATCATCGGTCTAAGTTGCATAATATTCTGGCTTAGCCTTGCTGGAAAATACTTTGGTTGGATAAGCCCAATTAGCATTATCATGTTAGTAGTTGGTATTTTATGTATTTTTATATTGGTACGCATTGAAAACAAACATTCTAACCCATCTGTAGCTATTAACATGTTTAAGAAAAAAAGATTTACCATTGCTTTTTTATGCGCCATGTTGGTTTCAGCATTTAGTACAACCCTATCTGCTTATGTAATTGTATACACCCAACAAGTTATGAATGTTTCATCTGTTGTAAGCTCTACTGTAACAATGCCTATGACCATTGCTCAAGCAGTTTTTGGGGTTATTATTGGAAGGTATATTGGTAAAAAATTTATAGAAAGATTCCGCCCTATGGCACTTTTATCACTTTCACTGCTTGTTATTGGAATGCTTGTAATATGTATTCTTACTCCAACTTCTTCTATGATTATGATCTATATTGCAAGTACTTTAGGTGGAATAGGAACCATTGTACCACAAAGCACATTTCCTAACTTCTTTCAAACAGAGCTTAAACCACAGGAGATTGGAGCTGCTCAAGGGATGTTTTCATTTGGTGCAACTGGAGGTTCTTCTATTTTCATGGCAGCAACAGGAGCGGTGTTAAATGCTGGGGGTACCTTAAATCACACATTTATTATTGCAGCTGCATGCCTTGTTGTAGCTTTTTGTATTGGATTTATGGGCTTTAAGTTTTCTTATGAAAAAGCTGTACCATCAGCTTCAAATTAAAATTAATTTTAGGAGGTAATTATGAAAGCGTTTATATTAAACGGAATTAAATCTGTGGAGATGAAAGAAATTGATGTAGGTAAGTGTGAAAATGATCAAGCTATTATAAAAAATCGCATGGCTGCCATTTGCGGTGGTGATATTTATGCATATCAGTATGGTGGTGAATCTAACTATATACCAACTGGTAGCGAGTTTGGGCATGAAATGGTAAGTGAAATTGTAGAAATTGGAAAGGATGTAGTTGATCTTAAAATTGGACAAAGAGTATATCCTTACCCAATGACTACTAAAACAAACCCCAGGCGTTCAGCTTGTCTTGGGGGGTTTTCAGAATATATTTTAGTTGAAAAAGCTAAAAAGGATTTTAATTTGATTCCACTAGATGATTCTATAACAGACAAAGAAGCAGCTATTATTGAACCTTTAACTATTGGGTTTAAAGCATCAAGACGCACCTTGGCAAGACCTGAGCAAAGTGCCCTTGTTTTTGGATCTGGAACCATTGGGATAGCATCTGCACTTTATTTTAAATGGATTGGTATGGAAAAAGTTATGGTGGTGGATAGATCTAAATATAGGCTAGATATTATTAAAGATCTTGGCCTTGCTACTGCAAATAATATGACACCAGACTGGAAAAAAGAAGTCATTGACTATTTTGGAGAGTCTCGTGGCGTACATGGACCTACCCCTAAAGCTCAAGTTATGGTAGATGCTGTAGGAAGTGCTGAATTATTTCAAGATATACAATCCTTGATGAGCTATTTTACCACTATCAGCGTTGTGGGGGCACATCACAAGCCTGTTATGGTTGATATGCTTGCCCTTACTTATGGTCACTTAACCTTTACTGGATCCGGCGGATATACATATGAAGATGTAACAGATGTTATAAATATGATAAAATCTAAAAAATTTAACATTGAAAGCATTATCAGCCATGTATATAAACATGAGGATTTTCCGGAGGCAATAGAAAAGGCTTGCAAACCTGAGGAATCGCTGAAGGTTTTGATAGATTATAACCTTTAATAAAATTAATATTAAAATTTAAGGGCTGTTGCTTATATGTTTTAAAGCAGCCCTTTTTTCAATTGCCTTGACATATAGATATAATTCGTCCATAATAAACGTAAATTTTATATTAGCCATATAATTTTTTGAGGTGACCACTATGTATATTAATAGAGCAGCAGAAACAGCTGCATTAAAAGTATCTAAAACTTTTCCTGTTTTATTAGTTACAGGCCCAAGGCAGGTGGGCAAATCCACCATGCTTGAAAAAATAGCTAATCCTGAACGAATTATAATTTCTCTTGATGATATGGACATTCGAAGGCTTGCCAAAACCGATCCAGCGCTATTTATGCAAAGATATCAACCTCCAATGATCATTGATGAAATTCAATATGCCACTGAGCTTTTGCCTTATATTAAAATGGCAGTGGATAAATCTAAGCAAAACGGAGACTATTGGCTCACTGGGTCACAAACATTTCATCTTATGAAAAGTGTTAGCGAAACATTGGCTGGACGGGTTGGAATCATCAATTTGCTCGGACTTTCTTCTGCAGAACTTAATAATGTGGAATCTGTTCCATTTGACATAAATACAAGCAGGCTTATAAAACGTGCAGAGAAGGTACCAAGGATGGAACTTCTTGCTATTTACAATCGCATCTGGAGAGGCTTTATGCCTAAATTAAATGCTGATGAGGATGTAGACTGGGAAACTTATTACAGATCCTATGTAAATACATATCTTCAGCGTGATATTAGAGATTTGACGCAGGTTGCCGACGAAATGTCATTTTTAAATTTCATGACTGTAGTTGCAGCAAGAACTGCAAAACCAGTGGTTTATGAAGAATTAGCAAACGAAACTGGAATATCTGCCCCTACTGTAAAAAAATGGCTATCTATTTTGGTGTCTTCAAATATTGTCGCTTTAGTTCAGCCATATCATAACAATGTTCTTAAACGAGTGACTAAAATGCCACTAATGCATTTTTTAGATACTGGGTTGTGTGCATATCTTCTTAAATGGAACAACTCAGAAGCACTTGAAAGAGGAGCTATGTCGGGAGCGTTTTTTGAAAGTTATGTATTTTCAGAAATATATAAAAGTTATTTAAATGAAGGAAAAGAACCTCCACTTTTCTATTATAGGGACAAAGATAAAAAAGAAATTGATTTGCTCATATATCAAAATGGTACCTTGTATCCAATTGAGGTAAAAAAAGCAGCTTCTCCAGGTAAGGATTCTATTAAGAATTTTCATATATTAAATCCAGTAACTGAGCCTGAAAAATTTGGTGGACTTTCCCAGCTTAAAACAAAAATAGGTACAGGTGCAGTAATATGTATGGCAAACGATATTCTGCCAATAGACCAAAATAATTGGTATGTTCCAATTTGGTTAATATAGGTGAAAAAATGCATCTTATAAAGAGAGTTTTAAAAGAATTTTTAAAAAACAAGTTTTATATTTTATTTACATTTAGCTTTCTTGTGCAGCTTTTAACATACGGCTATTCCTTAATAACTGCTTATTTTTTTAAAGAACAGTTTACATTTAACAGGCTTTTGCAATTTATATTGATTTTAGCCATATTTTACACATTTCAATCTTTATTTTCCGGCCTTGTGCGCATATACAGTGAGAAAAAAGCAAGAGTTTATCAAAGAAGTTTAAGGAGAAGATCTTTAGTTACAATACTTCATATACCATCTGAGAAGATTATAAACTTAGGGCTTCAATATATAAAGGAAATAGTAAGCGATGCAAATAATCAGCTTTTTACCATTGTCTCATCATATTTAACTAGCATAGTAAATGTAATAGTAGGACTAATAGTGCTTACCATATCATTATCTCGCCAATCTGTATGGATTGCAATGGCAGCGCTTATTCTTATAGGGTTTACTATTTTAGCAAATTTTAAACTTTTAAAAAAGAAAGTTATGCTTGCTAAAGAATATTTTAATTTAAATGCAAGCTACAGAGCTATGGTAAACGATGTGCAAAACAATACATTGACCATTAAAAAGTTAAGTGCAGAGGACTATTTTGCTCAAAAGATTGATAACAATTCAAAAAATGTAGATGCAAAGGGAGTTGAAAAGACTACATATGATGTAAAATGCCAGTGGATATTTGATATATTTACATATTCTATTTTGCTTTTAATATTAGGAAGCATAGCTTTAGTGTTATATGAAAATCCAAATTATGAAGCTCTTTTTTGGGTTATATTTTATACTGGGATTTTTTCTCAATTAAAAGGTCAAATATCTGCAGTCACTCAAAGCATACAGAGCATTGTGGATTTTAGAATATCCATGCAAAGATATGATGAATTAATGGCTGAATGCGATATGGATGATGTTTCTCTTTTGCATAAAAAGTGGAGAGATATTACCGTTGAAGATTTAGATTTTACTTATAAATCAAGCAATCGCTCAATTCATGTGGATAAATTTTTCATTGAAAGAGGGGATCATATTTCTTTAACAGGTCCTTCAGGAAGTGGAAAGAGCACATTTTTAAGCCTTCTAAGGGGGGAGCTTGATTATAAAAATGGTAAAATATCTTATAATACAAGAAAGAAAACTCGTATAGTGCCTTATATTGAAGATTGTGTTTTTATAAGCCAAGCTTTAAATTTATTTAATGATACAATAAGAAATAATTTATGCCTTGGGTATGAATTATCAGATGATGAAATTTATAATCTTCTTGGTCAAGCTGGCATGAAGGAATGGGCTTTGAGCTTGCCACTTGGGCTTGATAGCATAATTTCTGAAAATGCTGCTAATTTATCCGATGGACAGAAGATGAGAATTAAGATATTAAGGGGAATAATTGGTGGAAGGGAGATTGTTATAATGGATGAGCCTTCTTCTAATTTGGATTTTAAATCAAGTGAGCAAATAAGGGATCTTATATGCAATGATTTAAAGGAGAAAACTGTTATAATTTCAACTCATGACCCTGAGCTTGTGAAGATATGCAATAGACACTATGTAATTGATAAAGAAGGCAATATTAAAGAGAGTTTATAGAGTTTTACAAAAAAAGGATTGATTTTTTAGACATGTTTTGATAAAATAAATTTGTAAATGATGTTTTACGACATTAAATATATGTCTTAGGAGTTATCTAAATGCATAATAATATTAAAAAAATTATTGTAACCACGATGTTAACAGGTGTTTTATCGTCTAGTTCAGCATCTGTATTTGCAGTAGATGGAATAAAAATGGAACAAACGCCACCAGTTTATATAGATGAACAAGTTAAAAAAGATATGATAGTATCAAATATGCCATCTACTGATAGTGCAATTGATAATAAAGAAAATGTAATAGCGATGAATGAATTTAAAGCTCCACCAATGTCTGAGCAAAAATCAATAAATGAAACAAATAAAATACAAGGAAAAGGAAAAGCAATTAATAATAGCAGTGTTAAAGCAGCAGTAGATAAAATGAAAGTAGAAGTAGTTAATGCAAAAAATAATGCTAGTGATGCAAAGGGATTTGTAACTGAGTTTACAAAAAAAGTTGAAACTACTATTAACAATTCGTTGCCTAAAGATTCACAAGTAAAGTCTAAAGTTGAATCAATTATAAATAAAAAAGATTCAATAACAACTAAAGTACAAACAATTATACAAAACAAAAAATAAAATTAGAAAATAATTATAAAGATACTTAAAGCTAATTAAATTTAGTGATAGGTATCTTTTTTATTTTCTAAATTAATAAAAAACATATTGACACTTATCTATATGAATATATATAATAATATATAGATAGTTATCTATATGTTTTTAAAATAAAGAGGTGATTAAGTGAATTACTCATATGCTGAATATACCTTGCTATTTAAAGCATTATCAGACGAAACAAGATTAAAAATTATAAGCATGCTTTCTGATAATGAATTATGTGCATGCAGTATTTTAGATGAATTTAATATCACACAGCCTACTCTTTCATACCATATGAAAATTTTAATGGATTGTTGTTTGGTAAATGGAAGAAAAGATGGATCGTGGATGAGATACACATTAAATAAGGAAAAAGCCAATGAACTAGTTGTATTTTTAAAATATATAACTTCAGGTAATAATGATTCATTAATAAAAAAAGAATGTTGTGATTAAAATAGGAGGATTTTATTGTGAATAAAATAGAAATTTTTGACCCAGCTATGTGCTGTTCAACAGGTGTTTGTGGTCCTAGTATAGATACAGAGCTTTTAAGAGTTGCAACAGTAATTAACAATTTAAAAGAAAAGGGAATTGAAATTAAACGCCATAATTTATCGAGCGAGCCACAGGATTTTATAAAAAATAAAATTATTAGCGATATTTTAGAGAAAGAAGGCTCTGATGCTTTACCAGTTACGCTTTTAAACGGTGAAGTTATAAAGAAAAAAGAATATCCAACCAATGAAGAATTTTCAAAATGGTTTGGTGTTGTTACTGCTGCTGAAGCAAAATGTACCGATGCAAAAAAGAGATGTTCCTGAGGTTAATAAATGTTCTTAAGAAGAGAACTAATAGGGGAGATTAATGTTTGATTTAGAGGAAATTAAGCTTACTAAATATATATTTTTTACAGGCAAAGGAGGAGTTGGAAAGACTTCTATAGCTTGCGCAGTTGCTGTTAATTTAGCTGATAATGGAAAAAAGGTACTTCTTATAAGCACTGATCCTGCTTCAAATTTGCAAGATGTTTTTAACATGAAATTAGATAATAAAGGGACACCAATTGATGGTGTTAACGGACTTGTTGTTTTAAATTTAGACCCTGAAGAAGCAGCAAGAGAGTATAGGGAATCAGTAGTTGCACCATACAGAGGGAAATTGCCAGATAGTGTAATTGTGAATATGGAAGAGCAGTTATCTGGCTCTTGCACAGTTGAAATAGCAGCCTTTGACCAATTTTCAAACTTTATTACCAATCCAAAAATGGAAAAAGAATATGATCATATTATTTTTGATACAGCTCCTACAGGTCATACACTTAGAATGTTGCAATTGCCATCAGCTTGGAGCAACTTTATAAGTGAAAATACTCATGGTGCTTCATGTTTAGGGCAACTTGCAGGACTTGAAGATAAAAAGGAAATGTATAAAGATGCAGTAGAAAATCTTGCTGATAAAAATAAAACTGCGTTAATTTTAGTTTCAAGACCAGAAAAGACCCCACTTTTAGAAGCAAACCGTTCAAGTTATGAGCTTAGCGATTTAGGTATTAATAATCAGCTATTAGTTATAAATGGTGTATTGCAACAAGCTGATGATGATGTTTCCTATAGTTTATATATAAGGCAAAGAGAGGCAATTGAAAATATGCCAGAACATTTAAAGACCATTAAAGCTTTTACATTGCCACTTCGTTCATATAACATTATAGGGCTTTACAATATAAGAACATTCTTTAATGGCGAAATAAAATTTAATGAAAAAACATTAGAAGAAAATATAAAAGTAAATTCATTTAATGATTTAATAGATGATATTTATTCTTCTGGTAAAAAAGTAATTTTTACCATGGGTAAAGGTGGAGTTGGGAAAACTACAATTGCAGCAAGTTTAGCAATTTCTCTTGCAAATAGAGGCGTAAAAATACATTTAACTTCAACAGATCCAGCTAATCACTTAAAGTATGTGCTTGAAAGCTCTGAAAATATAACTATAAGTAAAATTGATGAAAAAGAAGAATTATTAAAATATCAAAAAGAAGTCTTAAGTAAAGCACGAGAAACTATGAGCCATGATGATATTTCATATATTGAAGAAGATTTACGATCACCTTGTACACAAGAAATTGCAGTTTTTAGAGCATTTGCTGAAAAGCTTGAGAGATCTGAAAATGAGGTGGTAATTATTGATACAGCACCTACAGGTCATACATTATTGCTGCTTGATTCTACTCAGAAGTATCATAGAGAGGTGCAGCGTACAAAAGGCATAGTTCCAGTAGCTGTACAAAATTTATTGCCAAGACTACGTGATGATAAGCAAACTGAAGTTATTATTGTGACACTTCCAGAAGCTACACCTGTTTTTGAAGCTATGCGCTTAAGAGAAGATTTGCAAAGAGCAGGAATAAACAATAAATGGTGGATAGTAAATCAATCCCTATCCCTTGTTAACACAGAAAATAGCATTTTAGCTGCAAGAGCAAATGAGGAAATAAAGTGGATTGATAAAGTAAATGAAATAAGTCAAAATCATGCTGCAATCGTTTCTTGGTTAAAAGATGTATCAATAGAAAATATAATGAATTTTTAACAGTATATATAAGGATGTATAAATGTAAAGAGCATATTGAACATACATCCTTTTTTGACTAGATTTATGGTTAAAAAGCAATTATTATTAAAATATAATTTTGTGAAGGAGAGGGGTTTTTTGAGAAATTTATTTAAATTATTGAAACAAGTAATTGAAGATGGTGAGGATGCTGTTTTAGTGACTATAATTGCAAGTTGTGGTTCAACTCCAAGAGGATCAGGGGCCCATATGATTGTAACTAAAAGAGGGCGAATCTATGGCACAATCGGCGGTGGCGCAGTAGAATATCAGTGTGAAAATACGGCGCAGGATGTTTTAAAAGAAAAAAGCTCTCGTATAATGCAGTATATATTGAATAAAAACCAAATACAAGATTTAGGTATGATTTGCGGGGGAGATGTACAGGTATTTTTTAGATATTTATCTTTAAATCAAAAATTTATAGTTGATTTTTGTGACCAAGTGGAGAAAATGTTTGTCAATTCTAACCAGTGCTTTATAATAGATGAAATTACCGATAATACTAATTATGCGCTGAGGCTTTATGACAAAATAAACGGTGTATATGGCGCAGATATTCCAGAAGAAGTGATTAAAGAATTAAAAAATGATTCTAATGTGATTGAGTTTAATGAAAGAAAATTTTATTGTGAAAAGCTTATAAGAACTGGAATGGTCTACATATTTGGAGGAGGTCATGTTGCACAGGCTCTGGTTCCCATACTTTCAACAGTTGATTTTCGTTGCACAGTACTTGAGGATAGGGAGGATTTTTGCAAAAAAGAGCTTTTTAAGGGAGTAGAAGACACTATACTCATTAATAACAATCATGTTAACGATTATATTACAATTAATGAGAATAATTTTGTGGTCATTATGACTCGTGGGCATAAAGATGATCAATTAATACTAAAACAGGTATTAAAAACTCCTGCTAAATATATTGGAGTAATTGGCAGCAAGCATAAATCTGCAATTGTGTTTGATAATTTAAGAAAACTTGGATTTACAGAAGAGGATTTAAAGAGAGTGACTACGCCAATTGGGCTTGATATTATGGGTAAAACTCCTTCTGAAATAGCAATAAGCATAACTGCTCAATTAATTAATACTAGAGCTAAAATGTAAGCTTAAGGGTATTGATAAGCTATCTTTATCAATACCCATTAAAATCTATAGTTAAAATTATTTTATCTTCTCAATTAGCTTTAAAAACGGATTTATGTTTATATTTGTAAATTTATAAACATCACCAAATGAAGCTTTTCCTTTTTTTATATTATTATATAATGCTAGCAAAAATTTATTGTCATATCTTGATTTAGCAATATTATAATAATGTCCTCTTTTAGGTTTTTTTATATTTTTAACATTGTCATATTGAAGGTCAACTAAATCTTTAAAAAAATTATAATCTAAATATTTATTATTAAAAGCTTTTCTACAAACTGCAATATTGCTACATTTAAATTCTTTTGATAAATATTTTATTTTATCTTCAATGCTTATTTCTTCAATATTTGTCCACTTTTCTATAAAAATCTCATTTGGCATAAGAATCTCTAAACAAACTTCATAGCATATTTTTTCTTCAGGTGTAAATGAATGAGTGCCTATTTTTCTATCATTAAAGAAGCAATTACATCCACGCCAAATAAAAACAGCTTCATATAAAAGTGAAAATAATCTTTCTTCATATGAGTCATTAGAATTTATAAATATAAGTGGAGCAAATTCATCTATTAAACAAAAAGCTCTAAATTCTTCGATGAAAAGCTTTCTATTATTATTTTGCCCTACTACACCATTTAGCATTGTAATAATTCCAATTTTTTTAAGATTATTTCTAATGATTTTAAATGAATCCCATGAATCTTTGCTTTTAGTGTACCAATTTATATTAATGCCTAAACACGTGCGAATTTTATCAGCAATTTTTTGTACACTAGTTTCATCTTTAATTGAACCTATAAAGTATAACTTTTCATGATTCTCTGCAATTAAATATTCCTTCATCCATGCTTGTATGCTTTCCATAGTGCTAATAGTGTCTTTTAAATTTTTGCTAGGATTTTTAAAATCTTTATTCTTTATAGTTCTAAATTTTAAAATATATAATTCTTCTTTTGGAGGCGTTTTTAAGAAGAAATATCCAATAGGTATATTAGCTTCTTTGCTCATAATTTCAACATCATTAAACAAAACTTTTTTAGAATTTTTCCATTCTTTAAGGATTGAAATTAAACTATCATTTGTTGAAACTTTATTTATGGCCCAATCAATAATTTCTTCAGAAACATTAATTGTATTTTCAACCACAATAATAGCATCCTCCATAAAATTTATGTTATTAATAAAGTATTATAAAAATTAATAATATATGCTAAATAATTACAATTTCTTTAAGATTTTTTTATAATATAATTCATGAGAAGTATTTTTTATAAAATCATAAAAAATATCGTCAAGCTCCATCTCAAGATCTTCATCTAACTCATTTCCATCCTCATCATATAACTGAAAATTATCATATTTCCATTCATTGAATTTGTCTTCTAGCAATTCAAAATAACTAATCCAAGATTTTCCTAAATTAGAAATATATGAAGCTACCCACTCATCGATATATACAGAATCTAGTAATTTATGCAATTTTGATGTATACCATTGATCTTTATCTAGATCTTTAGCCATCTTTTGAAATTCTTCTTTAATCATAGGTATAGTTTCCCCTGAATAATCATAGCTGATTTTATCATATTTATATGGATGCGGAAAAGGTTCTACTGTTTGTATCCATTGATATGGCGTGTTTTTTTCAATTACTTCTATAATTAAGTTTGAAATCACAAGCATTATTTCTTCATTGTCAACTTTCATATATTTAACCACCTAAAATCTCAGATATTTTTTTCTTTGCTTTTAAAATAGAAGAAGCGCTCATGGAAAATTCATCTAATTCATAAGAAACTAAAGTTTCAATTGCAGCAGGGTCCCCAGCAAGTTCTCCACACATGCCACACCATTTTCCATATTTATGGGCAGCATCAATAGTCATTTTAATAAGCTTTAAAACAGCAGGATGCATAGGGTCATAAAGATAAGAGATGTTCTCATTCATTCTATCTACAGCTAATGTATATTGAGTTAAATCGTTAGTACCAATGCTAAAGAAGTCTATATGAGGAGCTATTTCTTCAGCAATTAAAGCAGAAGAAGGTATTTCAACCATTATACCTATTTCAATTTTATCACTAAATTCTTTTCCCTCATTTTTTAATTCACTTTTGCATTCTTCAATTATAGATTTTGCTCTTTGAACTTGATCTAAGGAAGATATCATTGGAAACATTATTGCAAGATTTCCGAAAATAGATGCTCTTAAAAGAGCCCTTAGTTGCATTTTAAATATGTGGACCCTATCAAGGCAAAGCCTAATAGCTCTATACCCTAAAAATGGATTCATTTCACTTGGCATCTCTAAAAAGGGGAGCTTTTTATCTCCACCAATATCTAAAGTTCTAATTACAACAGGCCTATTTTCCATTTTTGAAAGTACAATTTTATAAGCTTGGAATTGTTCATCTTCAGTTGGCATTGAATCTCTATTCATATATAAAAATTCCGTTCTAAAGAGCCCTATAGCTTCTCCACCATTTTCTAAAACCTTATCTACATCATAGGATTCGCCAATATTACCAGCTATGTATATTTTTCTGCCATTTTTATAAGATAAATTTAAATCTTTAAGGGACTTTAATTTTTCCTTTTCTTCTTTATGAAGTTTTAACTTTATAATATATTCATCAATTAATTCCTGTGGAGGATTAACAAAAGCTTCTCCTTTTATGCTATCAATGATAATAGTATCTCCATTATTTACGCTTTCTGATCCATCTATTGTGCCAACGATTGCAGGTAGCTCTAACGTTCTAGCCATAATGGCAGTGTGAGAAGTTTTGCCACCAATATCCGTTATAAAACCTATTATTTTACTTTTGTCAATTTGAGCTGTATCAGAAGGCGTTAAGTCATGAGCAACTACTACTGTATTCTTATCAGTAATTACAAATTCATTTTTAACTCCTAAAATGTTTCTTATAATTCTAGTTGAAACATCTTTAATATCAGCTGCTCTTTCTCTCATATATTCATCTTCCATAGATTCAAAAATCAAGACATAACCATTTGTAACTGTTTCTATAGAAGATATAGCATTTATGTTTCTTTCTTTTATTGTATTTTCTATCTGATCTACATATTCTGGGTCCTCAAGAAATGTTATATGGCTTTCAAATATAGCAGCATTTTTCTCACCAACTTCAACACAAGCTTTTTCATACAGCGCTTGTAATTGAATTTTTGAAGTTTCAATGGATTTTTTAAATTTTTCAATTTCGTTTTCTGCATTTACTTGAGAGCTTTCCTCGTTTGAAATTTTAATTTCACGTTTAATTAATGCATTCCCAATAGCATAACCATCTGATGCTGATATTCCCTTTATAGTAATCATAAATCCTCCTTGAGTATAAAAGTAGATAAAAGCAATTGCTTTTATCTCTTTATAAGTTATTAATATTATACAATAATTTTTTATAATTAAAAATTGTTTATAGATATTTTTTAAGTTCTTCGTTGCTTTTTAAATTATTTATTAAATGCTTCACTTCTTGTTCTCTATTTTTATCCATTACAAGAAGAACATCTCCAGTGTCAACAACTACTAAGTCCTTTAACCCAAAGCCAATAATAAGCTTTTTTTCACCAATAAATGAGCAGTTTTCACTATCGTTTAAATAAATATTTCCAATAAAGGAATTTGAGCTTTGAAAGTTTAAAAATCTGCTTATAGATGAAAAGCTTCCTATATCGTCCCATTTAAAAATGCCCTTTATAACATAAGCCTTCCTGGTCTTTTGAAGTATACCAAAATCCACTGATATACCATCTATTTTGCTATATTGTTCTTTAATAACCTCAGTTTCATTTTCTTCTCCTAGGCATTGGTAAATTCTTGATAAACATTTATGCATTTTAGGTAAATATTTTTCTAATTCCCTTAAATAAATGTCTGCTCTCCATATAAATATACCTGTGTTCCAAAGAAAATTCTCACGGGAAATAAATTCTTTTGCAATTTCAATATTTGGTTTTTCAGTAAAGCGGTCTACTTTATAGCTTTCAGTTTTACTTGCAATTCTTTCTCCAAATTGTATATATCCATATCCAGTTTCAGGTCTAAGCGGAGGTACCCCTATGGTTACAAGGCCTCTTTTTCTTTCACAAATTTCAATTCCACTTGCAATATTTTCTATGAAAAGTTCATTATGGTCTATAAAATGATCTGAAGGAAGTACAACCATGGTGGCATCCTTATCCATTTTTAAAAACTTTAGTGCAGCATATGCAATGCAAGTTGCTGTCTCTTTATTGTCAGGTTCTGTTATGATATTTTTTTCACTTATTTCAGGAATATCTTCTAAGATTAAGTTTTTATAATCATTATTTGTAATAATATATATATTATTAATCTCAATGAGAGATTTAATTCTTTCAACAGTATTTCTTATAAAGCTTTGATTATTAATTATTTTTAAAAACTGTTTTGGTTTATTTGAACGTGAAAGAGGATATAGCCTTGTTCCCTTTCCTCCAGCTAATATTAGAGCAAATAGCAATACAATCACTCCATAAATAAATAGATGTAATATACTATGTGAAATCTATTTACTTAGTGAATGCTTGTTTTTAGACTAGTATCATTCTATACAGATAATTTTTTGCCTCTTCAGTGTTTTCAATGCCTATTCGCTTTGTATACTCTATATTAAAATCATTAAAGCCTGTGTCTTCTATAAAGATTTCACCTGAGGCTAAATCTTTTCCATTATCTTCTTTATTAATATTTAACGCAGTGCAAATTTTGCCTGGACCGTTGGTTAAATTAAGTTTTTGAGATTTTGATAAAAAATTAAATTCTTTATTGAACCTATTTATACTCATTATATCGACGCCTAAAGTAGGCTCTATAGATCTTATCAATACAGCTTCTGGTATATCTATGTCTTTTGTCACAACATTAAAACAATAGTACATTCCATATATAAAATACACATAAATTGTGCCTCCTATTTTATAAAGCATCTCAGTTCTTTTAGTTCTTCTATTATTATAAGCATGGCAGGCTTTATCGTTAATTCCACAATAAGCTTCAACTTCTGTTATTAAGCCTTTTAAAATAATGCCATTAATTTTTCTGCATAAAGTTTTTCCTAATAAATTTTTAGATACTTCTAATGTGTCGTTTAAATAAAAGTCTCTTGATAACTTCATATTTCCTCCTAAAAGATAAAAGGTCCATGAATTACATAGACCCTATAAGTTTAAACGCTATAAATTATTTAGTTGAATTTCTAATAATTATTTCATGTGGCAGAATGTAATGTTCATTGTCCATAGGCTGCTTGTTTATAATCTTTATGAGCATTCTCATGCCAACTGACCCCATATCATACATAGGTTGAGAAACAGTAGTGAGCTTTGGATAATATATCGATGAAGAAAAAATGTTATCAAAACCTATTACACTTACATCTTCAGGAACTTTTACACCTTGCTCACGGAGTTCATTTATTACACCCATTGCAAGCTCATCTGATATGCAAAATATGGCATCGTATTTTTTACCCTTTAAAAAATTTGACACAACGTTTGCACCATCTTGAGGCTTTATTCCACTAAAACATATTAAATCAGGTTTAACCTCTAGTCCATTTTCTTTTAAGGCTCTTTCATATCCTAAAAATCTCTTTGAAAGAGCATTTTCAGCATCAGGATGGGTACCTATGAAAACTATATCCTTAAAACCTTTACTTATTAAAAATGCTGTAGCATCATATGCAGCTTTTTCATTGTCAATTGTGATACTAGGAAAGTTGTTATCTTTGTCTTTTGTTTCAATTAAAACTACTGGGGTTTTTAACTCATTTATTAAATCTAAAACGTCTTTTTCTAAGGAATTGCTCATATAGAGCACTCCATCTATCATTTTTTCTTTTAATATACGTAAATATTCTATTTCTCTTTCTGAGTCCAAATCAGTATTACAAAGCACTATATTATATGAATATATATTAGCCACATCTTCAGCACCTCTTACAATTTCTGGATAAAACTGATTTGAGATATCTGGTATAATTATACCAATGGTGCTTGTTTTTTGAGTTTTTAAACTTCTTGCAATTATATTAGGTCGGTATCCAAGCTTAGAAATTGCTTCCAAAACTTTTTTCTTTGTATCATCATTTACAACATCCACATTATTTAAAACTCTTGATACGGTTGCTATGGAAACACCTGCTTCTCTTGCCACATCCTTTATAGAAGCCGACATAATGATCACTCCACATCTTGAAAAATTTTTTTACATTTATATATAATACTATATTAAATAGTTTAGTATTGTCAATAAAGTTACACTCTAAAAAAAAAGTTTAATTAATTTGTTAAAAAAAACAGCATATATTGTGATAAATCACATGTTAATATTATAAAAAACAGTTAATAATTAAAGAAGAACGTCAGGGATATAACATCTTTTGATGAATTTATCGATTCAATATTTTTAATTAGAGCATTTTTTAAGTCTTCTTTAATACCAGAATTTAACAGCAAATTCATTTCATCAATTGTTTCATGTTTTCCAAGTTCACCTAAAAAATATTTTGCTGCTATTAAATTGTTTTTATAATAGGCAGAATCAGCAATAGGACTTTTTATTTCATTAAAAAAAGCTAATGCTTCATTATATTTTTTTAAATAACAGTTTGTAACTGCTATTTTATATTTTAGAACTTCATCAAAAGGATTTTTTGTATAAAGTTTTGACAGCGTGCTAAATGCCTTGTTAAAATCATGATTTTTAATGTATTCAAAGCTTAAATCATTTAATTCTGAATCATTTTCTTCAAGCCTTAATGAAGTTTCTAAAGAAGCAATTGCACTATTTGTATCTCCAATTTGGCTATAGGATTTTGCAAGATTTGAAAAATAAGTTGCAACTTTATTATTTAAATTACAAGCATATTTGAAATATCCTATGCTTTTTATAAAGTTCTTTTCGTTAAAATATTGCATACCAAGTAAATTATATATTTCTGCATTAAATGGGTCATAGAACAATGATTCTAAAAGGCTCGTTTTTTCATTTGCAGTGTCATTTCTGTCATGATAATAATTGTAAAAAATGTCAAAGTACACATTTAAACAATTGCTTTCAAGATCTAAAGAGTCTATTCCTTCATTTATAGCTTTTCCATAATTTTTATTAATAATAGCATCTTTTGCTAAAATATAGTGTATAAAAGGATTTTGATAATTTATAGCTATTATTTCACCTTTTATTTTCTGCGCTTTATCAGGATTATCTTGTTTATCATAAAGGCTTGATAATAGTAACTCATATGAAATATTGTTATCTAAAGACTGCAAATTTTCTACTAATTCCATTGCATCAGAATATTTTTCTTTTTCATAATATAAAGTTCCAAGTATTATTTTATTGAAATCGCTTGAATCTTCCTTTAATTTTTTTTCCATGTAATTTACAAAATCATCATTAGCTAAGGATTTAGTGTTAAAAAACATATCTACTGTAAATCCATTTGTATTCCACTCATCGCTCAAAAATTTATAAATATTATTAAAATTTTTATTTTCTAAAAAATACTTAGAGTTGTATTTATCTAAATATTTACTATTATCATAACCCATTTTAAATGAGGCATTCATTTTTTCTATATTATTAGCTTCAAGATAAGACAAGCCTAATAAATAATAAGTATTTTGAGTTTTATCCTGTGAAATTTCAAGCTCATCTGTATATTTTTTTCTAAAAGTTTCATTTTTTGTAAATATGGAGTATTTTAAAATAAATTCTTTATCATAGGTATCAAGATCCATTTTAACTAAATCTTTGCATAGATTATTTGCATTTTGTATTTTATCCATTATATAATAGTTAAATATTTTCATTTCAATTATTTTTTTATTGTCTGGAAATTTTTTAAGTCCATCATTTAAAATTGAAATAGAATCTTCAAAGCTATTAGACATGGTAGATGATAAAGCAGAAGAAATAATGGTTTCAATTTGATGGTCTTTAGTTTGAAAATTAATTTTCCATATACCGTTAAAATAAAGAAATCCATATGTAGATAAAATTATTAATGTGATTAAAGCTATAATGGTCTTTGTTTTATTTCTTAACATAAGATTGCCTCCAGAGAAAACATATACTACAATAAATATTGTAGATAAAATATAATAAATTACAATAATATATTTTCAATTTTAATATTATAAATTATGAACATTTTTGAGGAGGAATAAATGAGTTTTTTGCAACAAATTGCGAGCAATCAAGAAATATATTCTAAGTGCATGATGTTGCCTGGATTAATTTTAGGTTTTACATTCCATGAATATGCGCATGCAAAGGTGGCATATCTTTTAGGTGATGATACACCAGTGTATGAGGGGAGAATTACTCTAAACCCTGTAAAACATGTAGATTTAATCGGGCTTCTTTTTCTTGTTATATTAGGATTTGGGTGGGCTAAACCTGTGCATTTTAATCCTTCAAAGCTAAAAAAACCTAAAAGGGATGAGGGATTAATTGCGGTAGCAGGGCCACTTACTAATTTAGTTTTGGCTTTTTTGTTTATGATTATAATTACCTTATTCATTATTTATACAAGTAAATTTCATGTTTCTGACAATGTGGCACTAGTTATTTATGATATGTTAAATATGGCTTGTTATTATAATTGTTTAATGTGTGTGTTTAATATGATACCTCTGCCACCATTTGATGGATTCCATGTTTTAGTTTCCCTGTTACCTAGAAAAATATCAATTATTTTAAATGCTAATGCGTATAAAATAAGTAGGATAAGCTTTTTAATAATAATTGCAGTTTTTTATTTTAATTCAAGGCTTCTTTCAATTCCTGTTATGTTTGTTTATAATTTAATTAGCAATTTTGGAAGAGCTATATTAGGTATTGTACTATGAGGCTTAGAAAAAAGTGGTACGCAAGACCTGAAATGGAAAAAAGCCCTCTTGTTATCACAAATCCAAGGGAATCTAAAGGGAACTGGAAGGATGAATTTCAAAATGATAATCCAATTTATCTTGAATTAGGCTGTGGAAATGGAAGATTTTTAAAGGATATTTCACTAAAGAACCAAAATATTAATTTTATAGGTATTGATAATAAAGATGAGGTTTTAATAAATGCCCTTAGGAAATTAAATGAATTTAATGCATTAAATGCTAGAATAGTACCTTTTCAAATTTCTTTTGTAGAAGAAATATTTGATGAAAATGAAGTAGATAGGATTTACATTAATTTTTGCAACCCATGGCCTAAAGAGAGGCATAAAAAAAGGAGACTTACAAATAAAAATTTTTTAGAAAAGTATAGAGGTTTTTTAAAGAAGGATAGTGAAATATGGTTTAAAACTGATGACAAAGAGCTATTTTGTGATTCACATGATTATTTTACCCAAAGTAGATTTAAAATAGAATATGCAACTTATGATCTTCACAATGAGAATTTTCATGAAAATATTGTAACAGAATATGAAGAAAAGTTTTCAAAATTAGGAATGAAGATAATGTTTTTAATTGCAAAAATTAAATAAAGGCAGGGGTCAAAATGATAAACTTAGGAAATTCTTGGAATGAATTATTAAAGGATGAATTTAAAAAGGATTATTACATTAAGTTAAGCTCTTTTTTAGCAAGCGAGTATAATGCTAGGACAATATATCCTGTTAAAGACGATATATTTAATGCATTAAAATATACTCCTTATGAAGAAGTAAAGGTTGTGCTTTTAGGTCAAGATCCTTATCATGGGCCTAATCAAGCTCATGGTTTGTCTTTTTCAGTTAAACCAGGTGTGAAAACTCCTCCCTCTCTTTTAAATATGTATAAGGAATTAAAAGATGATTTAGGTTTATTTATACCAAATAATGGTTACTTAGTTAATTGGGCTAAACAAGGAGTTATGCTCTTAAATACAGTTTTAACTGTAAGGGAGGGAAGCCCTAATTCTCATAAAGGTAAAGGATGGGAGAATTTTACTAATAGGATAATTGAAATTTTAAACGATAGAGAAGATCCAATTGTATTTTTACTTTGGGGAAATAATGCTAAAGAAAAGATAAAAATAATAACAAATAAAAACCATCATATTCTCACAACTGTGCATCCAAGTCCTTTATCTGCAAACGCTGGATTTTTTGGATGCAAGCATTTTAGCAAAACAAATGAAATCTTAAAGGGTTTAAATAAAGAGCCTATTGATTGGCAAATTCAAAATATATAAAAAAACTTAACAGCTCACACATTGTTGTGAGCTTAAAATAATATTTTAAGGGGTGATGATCTTTATGACTCAAAAAAGTTTCTTTAAAAATAGAACCATAAATGTTTTATTAATTGAATTTTTAATAGTTTTTATAATGATAATAATAGACCAATTAGTAAAATTTCAAGTTGAAAACCATATTTCACAAGGAGAAGTTATAGGGTTTATTCCTGGATTTATAGATCTTACATTTGTGAAAAATACAGGCGCTGCCTTTGGAATGTTTTCAAATAGCATAGTGTTTTTGCTTATTGTAAGGATAATCATGGCAACTGCTATAATATTTGTGTTAATAAAATATGATAATAGAATAAGTTTATTTTTAAAAATAAGTTTAAGCTTTATATTAGCAGGGGCTTTTGGAAATTTAATTGATCAAATTTTTATAGGATATGTTAGGGATATGTTTTCATTTAGCTTTGTTGAATTTGCAATTTTTAATGTGGCTGATATTTGTATAACATTAGGAACTATTTCTCTCATATCAGAACTTGTTTTTGGTAAAGAAAAATCTCTTTTTTAAGTTATAAAGCTTAAAACTTAGTTAATATTTTAACTTCTTTTTATATTATATATAACTTTTATGGCTATGATATAATGGAACTAAAAGGGAGGATGAATTTGTTTGGAGCAATATAATGAAGCTGTAGAACTTTGGAGATCATATAAAGTAAACACAACTGCTGATTTGGATAAATACCTTGACAGCTTCCGCATTTTGTTTGCGCATCATTCTTGTAAAATCCAGAACCATGAAGTTATGCATTATGATACAATTACTGGCCACCAGAAAGCACTGTTTGAGCAGCAGAACCAAAAAATATGCTATGATTTTTTAAAAGATAAAATCATATTAAAGGAACCAATATCTATTAAACTTGTGAAAAAAATCCATAGTGCTATGGCAAGTGATGCTTATGGTGAGTATCACTATAATGAATTTGAATATGAACTATATAACTTGATTAAGGAAGTTAACGAATATGGAAATAAAGGTGATGTGCTGAAAATTGGAACATATCTTTATGCCATGTTTGAATACATACATCCTTTCGCTGATGGCAATGGACTTGTTGGTAGAATGCTGCTTAATTATTTTCTTATGATACATGATCATCCACCGCTCATTGTTTATGAAGAAGATTGCAGAGAGTATTACAGTGCTCTGCAAAAATATGATGAATATGAAGAGCTTGATGATCTATATGAATTTTTTAAAAAGCAGACCATAAAAACATGGATAAAAAAGCTAGAATTAAATCATTGATATTTTAAAAAACACCTTAATAAAAGGTGTTTTTTAAATGTTTAAATTTTGCTACATGCTAAAATGAAAATTTACTCTATCTCCTATCCAAGCAGTTTTTGAGTATTCCAAAGGAATATCGTTAGGCAAATAAGATATGCTAGATACAATTATAAGCGGTGTATCAAAGGAAATATCTAATAAAGCTATTTCCTTTGCATTGCCTTTTGCAGCTGATAATGTGTTTTCTATGTGTACAGGCTTAAGGTTATACACATTTGATAATGTAAAGCTTAAATGATTATCTATTAGCCCGCCTTCAACTAAGCCATCTACTAATTTGCTTGGTAACCAAGATTGATTTAACGCTATTGCTTTATCATCTAGCAAAAAAACTCTGTATATATACACAAGTTTTTCAGAATTATCTATTTTTAGCGATTCATTTATATGTATAACAGGTTCTTGATATCTAAGCTCTATTATTTGAGCTTTAAGCATTATACCTTTTTTACCAAGTTTAGAGTAAAGTATTGATGGTAAGCTAAAATCATGAATTATTGGTTCAGGTATTTTTTGTACATATGATCCTAACCCACGGAAACTCTTTATAAGCCCATGGTGAATTAATTCGTTAAGTGCTCGTCTTATTGTCAATCTACTTACATTAAATTGTTCTGATAATTCGCTTTCAGATGGGAATTTATCATTAATACCCCATTCATGCTTTTCTATTCTTTCTTTAAGTATAGTTGAAATTTGATGATATATAGGTATGAGCGAGTTCTTATCTATTAAATTTCTTTCTTTTTCCAAATTTAAAACCCCTTATAACATACAAGTTGTATATATTGTATTGATATGTATACAACTATAGTATAAATAAATAATAATGTCAACTACAGCGTTATTGACATATAAAAAACTCTATGTTAGAATTACATGTATACTAGTATATATAAGTTGATAACTAATTAGTTTAACAATATTTGTATTGAAGAAAATAAATTAATAAGAGGTGATGAAGATTGGCTTTTCATGACAATCCATTAAGGAATCAAGTATTTAGCATTCCAGATTTAATTAAAGATCAATACCAGTATTTAGAGCCAAAAGTTAGGACAATTCTTTCAACTCAGGAAATCTTTTCTATACAGCGAATAATACTGGTAGGATGTGGGGATTCATATGCAGCTTGCTTAGCAACAAAACATGCATTTGAAATGTTAACAAATATACCCACAGAAATTGTTTCTGCCATAGAATTATCTCATTTTTACCATGAAAAGCAATTAGGATTTGCGCCATTTAATCCTCTTGTTATCTCAATTAGCAATTCAGGAAATGTAGCACAAACGGCAAATGCAGTAAAAAGGGCTAAAGAAAAAGGAGCGTTTACACTTGCAATTACAAAAAACAAAAGCTCTAAACTAGGAGTAAATTCTGATAAAGTTCTTGAACTTGATATTCCTAAATTTGAAATGGCTCCCGGAACAAGGTCATATATGGTTTCAGTTATGGCACTTTTATTAATTGCAATTCGCATTGGAGAAGTAAAAGGTGTAAATACTGCTGATGAAAGCATGAGCATAAGGCTTGATATGTTAAAGCAAGGAGACCTTTTAGAAAAAATATTGCCTGATATGGATAAAAATGTTTTAGAAATAGCTTATAAGTGGGAAGATAAAGAAGCATTTGAGTTTGTTGGAGCAGGGTTTGATTATGGAACAGCTTGGTTTGGACATGCAAAAGTTTTGGAAGCTTTAGGAAAATACTCTATGCATATAAATACTGAGGAATGGCTGCATTTAAATTGTTTCCAGCGTCAATATGAACAAATTGGAACTATATTTATTGCAAATACAACAAATCCAGCGCATAGTCGCAATAAAGATGTTATATCCTATATGATAAAGCTTGGTAGACCACTTTTTATAATAACCGATGGTGGTGAAGAAGATTTTGGATTTTCTGCAAATTATATAAAGGTCCCTAAATCAAAATATGAAATCAACATGCCATTAACACAGTTTACTCCTATATGCCTTTTAGTAGGGTATATTCAAAATCTTATTGGAGAAGAAAATGGGAGAGGGTGCAGTGGCGCTTGGGGTTTTTGTGAAGATGGATTTGCAGTGCAAAATATTAAATAAGGGGCAATTAAGGTGGAATTAATTAAAAAGTTTAATTTAGAGACAAAACATAATGATGTTGTGCAAATAACAGATTCTATAAAAGCATTTCTTGAAGAAACTAACGTAAAAACAGGAGTGTGTATAATATTTACCCCACATACAACAGCAGGTTTAACAATAACATCCTTTTGGGACCCTGCAGGGCTTGAAGATTTACAAGACGAAATATGCAAATTAATACCGACTAGAATAGATTTTAAACACCAACATGATACGCCTCAAGATGCTGCTGGACATGTAAAATCTTCAATATTAGGGGTGAGCTTGCCATTAATTATAAATGAAGGACAATTATTACTAGGGCATTCACAAGGTGTATATTTTGTTGAATTTGATGGGCCAAGAAAAAGAGAATATTTTATAAAGATACAACCAGATTCATATAAGGAGGAGAGGCTATGAAGAAATTAGGGTTATTATTAATTACATCAATATTAGCATTTTCAACATTTATTAGTTGTGGACAAAACTCAAAAGATGAAAACTTAAGCCAAGGCAATGGAGATACAAAAGCAGCATCATCTAAAAAAGAACAATTAACCATGTGGTTTTGGGGAGCTGATCCAGGCTGCCAGAATGCTATGAAAAATGTACTTATTGACAAATATAACGCATCACAAGATAATTATGAACTTAAAGTTGAATTTAGAAACACTGTTGATAAAGATATTTCAGTAGCTTTAGCTGCAGGACAAGGCCCTGATATTGTTTATGGCTCTGGTCCATCATTTGTAATGCCTCTTGCTGATGCCGGAAAATTGATTTCCCTTGATAAATATTCTGAAAAATATGGTTGGAAAGATAGAATTTTAACTCCTCTTTATGAATCAGGAACAGTTAAAGGTTCTTTGTATTCAGTTCCAAATTCAATTAGCACCATGGGCATTTTTTACAATAAAAAGGTATTAAAAGATAATGGGTGGACTGAACCTAAGACAATTGCAGAACTTGAAAAGATAATGGATGAAGCAATGGCTAAAGGTCTTTATGCATCAGTAACAGGAAATAAAGGATGGAAGCCTGTTAATGAAAATTATGCATCATTATTTTTAACCCATTTTGCAGGCCCTGAAACTGTTTATAATTGCCTAACTGGTAAAGAAAAATGGAATAATCCAAGGGTTGTTGAGGCAATTGAAAAATCAGCAGAGTGGTATAAAAAAGGGTATCTTGCTGGAAAGGACTATGTAAATCTTAATTTTAGTGAAACTATACAATTGCTTGCAAATGAAAAATCTCCATTTTTCATTGGACCATCAATAGGATTTCAATGGGCAGCGCCTTTTTTCACTAAAGATAAAGCAGAAAATTTAGCTTTCATTCCATTTCCATCTGGCAAGGATGATATAAATTATCCTACATATACTTTAGGAACTGCCTGTACGTTTTCAATAAATACAGCTTCTAAAAAACAAGATGCAGCTGCAGAAGTTATTAATACCATGCTTACACCAGAATTTATGCAGGAAATGACTGCTGTTTGGCCAGGATATTGGGGAACTCCTTTAAAAGACTTAAGCAAGGTTGATGATTCTAATATGCCATATATGTCTAAAGAATATGTAAAAACAATTAAAGCTGTTTCAGAAGCTATAAATAACGGTAATTTTGGCTATTATGACAACGTATTCTTCCCTGCTGCGACACAACAAGTTTTTATAGATATTGAAACTGTTTGGAATGGTCAAAACACTGCATCACAGTTAATGGATAAAGCAGATGCAGAATTTTCCAAGGAATTTGAAAAGGGTCTCGTTCCTCCAATTCCTGTACCTTTAAATAAATAATTTATATGTTAAGGGACCATAAACTCCTTTATAATGGTCCCTTATTTTAAAAGAAAGGAGTTAGCTTTATGAAAAAGAGAAATTTAATAAATTACTTTTTAATAGCTCCAGCACTATTAATTAGCTTATGCATTGTATTTATACCTGGAGTTTTAACAGTTATAACATCTTTTACTGATTGGAATGGTATTAAATTTCCACCTAATTTTATAGGAACTACTAATTTTAATGAGCTGTTCTCTGATGGCATATTTTGGCAATCTTTAAGGAATAACACTACATGGACGGTATTATTTTTAACCATTCCAGTTATTATTGGCCTCTTAACTGCTGTATTCTTATTTAAAGTAAAAAGGGGAAAAACAGCTTATCAACTGGTATTTTTATTTCCATATGTCCTTGCACCAGTGACAAATGCTATGCTATGGCTGAATATAATTTACAACCCAGTTTCAGGGGTTGTTGGTTTTATTAGAAAATTAGGCTTTAACATAAATTCTCCATTATCTTCAATGGATACTGCCATATTTGGAGTAGCTGCCGTTGATATGTGGCACTATTGGGGCTTTTTAACTATAGTTTATTTAGCAGCCTTAAGGCAAACGCCTCAAGATCAAATAGAAGCTGCCCAAGTAGAAGGATGCAATGGATGGCAAATGTTTAGATATGTATTATTTCCAAGTTTACTACCTACATTTCAGCTTATGTTCGTGATGATTCTCATTAATTCTTTTTTAACGTTTGATTATATATATCTTTTAACAAATGGCGGGCCTTCACATGCTACAGAAATGTTAAGCACATTTGCTTATACTTTTGCGTTTTCATCTTTCCAAGTTGGAAAAGCCGCAGCAGTTGCGCTTTTTATGAGCATTTTTGGGTTAATGGCATCATTTTTATACACATGGCTTAGCAGAAAAGAAATTATGGAATAGGAGATGAAATAATGGCTAATAAAACAAAAACTAATACTTTACTTCATATAGTCCTTTGTTTTTTTGCTCTTACAGCAATAGGGCCCTTGATTTTAGTTTTAACAAATAGCTTTAAAACTCATGTAGAAATAGTTAAAAATCCTCTTTCACTTCCTTTATATTTAAATTTAGATAACTTTAAACAAGCATGGGTAACAGGGAAATTTGGGCTTGGGTTTATAAATAGCATAGAACTTTCTCTATGTACCATTTTAATAGTGCTATTTGCGTCATCTCTTGCAGGGTATGTTCTTGCTGGAAAGAGAATTAAAGGAAACACTGCTATAATGCTATATTTTATGGTTGCGATGACAGTTCCAATTCAGCTTTTTTTATTTCCTCTTTATTTTGTAATGGCAAATTTACACTTAATAGGGAACATTCCAGCTGTTAGTTTTATAATTGCTGCAATTAATATGCCATTATCTGTATTTTTAATGCGCACTTATTTTTTAAATGTTCCTAAGGAGCTTGAAGAAGCAGCAAGGATTGATGGGGCAAATACTTTTCAAGTAATATGGAATATCATGGTGCCCATTGTTTCACCTGGCCTTATAACAGTAAGCGTAATTGTTGGGCTTCAAGCATGGAATGAATTTTTAATAACATCCACTTTTTTGCAAGGGGAAAAAAGTTTTACAGCTACTTTAGGATTTTTATCTATGAATGGAACTTACACTTCAGATCAAGGAATAATGATGGCAGGTGCGGTAATAATGGTGGCGCCTATTGTTATATTTTTCCTTTCGATACAAAAATATTTTATTGATGGCCTTGTTAGCGGAGCAGTGAAAGGATAGGTGAACTTATGAAAACAATTAATAATTATAGGGAACAAATTTATGCAGGTGTCTTAGGAAAAATCATTGGAGTATATTTAGGAAGGCCTGTGGAAGGATGGACATATGAAAAAATAATGGAACAATTTGGGGAAATTAATTTTTATAAAAACACCTATACAGGTGCGCCGCTTATAGTTCCAGATGATGATATTTCAGGGACCTTTGCTTTTATTAGAGCGCTTTATGATAACAATTATAAAGAAGATATAGAGGCAAAACAAATTGGAGATACATGGTTAAATTATATAGTGGAGAATAAAACTATTTTATGGTGGGGCGGTCTTAGCCGTTCTACAGAACACACAGCTTTTTTGCGTTTAAAAAATGGGATAAAAGCACCTAAAACTGGATCCATTGAACTAAATGGGAGAAGCATGGCTGAGCAAATAGGCGCTCAGATATTTATAGATACTTGGGCTATGGTTAATCCTAATAATCCTGAAAGGGCAGTTAAGATGGCAAAAAAAGCAGCTAGCGTGAGCCATGATGGCATTGCAGTAGAAGCTGCTTGTTATCTTGCTGCCATTGAGTCTATGGCTTTTTATGAAAAGGATATTGATGCTCTTCTTGATAAAGGGTTAAATTATATTTCTGATGAAAAGCTTAAAGGATATATTTTAGAGCTTAGAAAAGAGTGCATGGATGCAAAGGATTGGCATGAAGTTCGCAGGTGGATAGCCAAAAATTATGGTTATGATAAGTTTCCAGGAAATTGTCCAATGGTAACAAATCATTTGGTTTTATTGATGGCACTGATTTTAGGCGGTGATGATTTTCAAAAATCCATAATGATTGCAAGTTCAGCAGGTTGGGACACAGATTGTAATAGTGGCAATGTAGGAGCGTTAAATGGAATAAGGTTAGGATTAGATGGAATTAATGCAGGAAATAATTTTAGAAAAAGCGTTGCAGATAGAATGTATATTTGTACATCAGATGGCGGATCCTGTGTTACAGATGCAGTAATTGAAGCAAGAAAGTTAATTTTTGCTGCAGCTAAGTTAAATGGTGAAGATGTTGAAATTAAAAAAGAGAGATTTTCATTTGAATTTAATGGGGCAGTTCAAGGATTTATTCCTTACCCTGATTGCACTATTGAAAATGCGCTTTTAGATTTGTGCAATTCTTTTGGTTCTACATCTGAATATGGATTAAAACTTTCCTATAGCCATTTGGGAAAAGGCATGAAGGCAGCTGTATCTGTGGATACTTTTGTTGATATGGTTCCAAAAGGGAAGGTTGGGACAAGTTATTTTGATGTTATTGCATCCCCATCTTTATATGAGACCCAGACTGTTAAAGCGCATATTTTTGCTGATAATGAGATTAATCCAAAGCTTAGATTTTTCATAGATTGCTATGATGAAAATGAACAGATTAAAAAGATGGATGGCGCAATTTTTGATTTAAATAAAGGGGATAATGAAATTAATTGGGAAGTTCCATCTACAGATGGAAGGCCTATTTATAGGTTTGGCATTGAACTATTTAGTGAAAATAGAATTGATGGAAGTGTAATAGTTAAATCTATAGATTGGGATGACGCTCCTAGGGCATTTAGAATGGGAAAGTCTATGGCCATGACACCTTCATTAACACCTTGGACTACTGAGACAGCGTGGCTTAAATCCTTTGTAAATTCTTGTGAGAACTTTTGTCCAGATTATACAACAACATTTTCAATATCTCATCCAACAGAAAATGGGGTTGTGACTATTGGAACGGATAATTGGAAGAACTATTCAGTTGAATCAACCATAACATTTTCACAGCAAAAAAAAGCTGGACTTGTTGCAAGGGCAAAAGGACATAGAAGATATTACTGTGCTGTATTTAAGGATAAAAAAGCAATAATAGGAAGAAGAATAGATGATGAATTTATTGAATTAGCAGCTACTGATTTTCTATATGAAATTGATAGCACATATAGATTGAAATTTGAATTAATAGATGATAAATTGCGGTTCTTTATAGATGGTGATTTGGTTTGTGAAACTATAGATAATAGTTTTTGCTTTGGGGGAGCAGGTTTTTTAGTGGAAGAAGGGGCTATTTTAGGAAATGGCTTTGAAGTTTATAAAAAATAGGAGTGGTTAAATGAGTTTTAAATATTCTGAAAAGATATATGCAGGAGTATTAGGAAAAATTATAGGAGTATATTTAGGGAGACCTGTTGAAGGTTGGTCCTATGAGAAAATAAATTCAACATTTGGTGAAATACCATATTATGTTCATAAAGAATGCAATGTGCCATTAATAGTTGCTGATGATGATATTTCAGGTACTTTTGGATTTTTTAGGGCTCTTGAAGATTACAATTATAAATTGGATATTTCAGCAAAAGACATAGGAAATACTTGGCTTAATTATATAATTGAAGATAAAACAATACTTTGGTGGGGTGGGCTTGGGCGTTCTACTGAACACACAGCTTATTTAAATTTAAAAAATGGAATAAATGCTCCAATTAGTGGATCAATTAAACAAAATGGCAGAACACTAGCAGAGCAAATTGGAGCACAAATTTTTATTGATGCCTTTGCCATGGCTTTTCCTGATGATCCAGAAAAGGCTGTTAATTTTATAAGAAAAGCAGCTAGCGTAAGCCATGATGGAATAGCTGTTGAAGCAGCATGCTTTTTAGGCGCCATGGAATCTATGGCTTTTGAGGAAAAGAATATTCATAAATTAATGGATAATGCCTTAAAATTTATAGATAATAAGGATCTTATTTTGCTCATTGAAGATGTTCGCAATTTGTGTGAAAGAGAAAAAAATTGGAGGCTTGTGAGAGAATATCTTGATCCTAAATATGGATATGGTGTTTATCCAGGGTGTTGTCATGTTATTCCAAACCATGCCATGGTTTTAGCTTCGATTTTATTAGGTGAGGATGATTTTCAAAAATCCATCAAAATAGCATCTTCTGCTGCTTGGGATACAGATTGCAATGCAGGAAATGTAGGGGCTTTAAATGGAATTAGGCTTGGACTTTCTGCAATAACAGAAGGGGCAGATTTTAGAGGACCAGTAGCTGATAAGATGCTAGTTGTAACTTCTGATGGAGGATCTTGTGTTACTGATGCCGTACGAGAAGCTAAGAGAATAATTAAAGCAGCATCTTACTACAGAAATGAAAAAGCAGAGATTTCTAATAAAAGATTTGATTTTTCATTTAAAGGTTCCATGCAAGGCTTTAGCATGTGCCCATACTCTAAAAGCCTTTTACAAGTTGCAACATTAAAAAATGATAATGGACTTATGCTTGAATGCTATTGTGTTGCTGAAGGTGCAAATGCTGAAATTTCAACGCCTACATTTTTAGATTTTTTAGAAGTTTCTAGAAACTTTTCTACCATTGCATCTCCAACTCTTTATTCAACTCAAAATGTATTTGTAGAAATAAAGCATTTAAGCGAGGAAGATATAAATATACAACCTTATATTCTCCATTATGATATAGATAACAATGTAAGGAGGATAAATGGTGAATGCTTTAAAATGGTTAAAGGGGATAACATTATAAGTTGGAAAGTTCCAAATACAGATGGTATGCCCATATTTAGATTAGGATTTTCAATAAAATCCATAAAGAGATTTTCAGGTAATTTAATTTTTACTAGCATAGATTGGAAAGGGGCTCCTGAAGATTTTTCGCAAAAGGGGATGCTGATGACATCTATATGGAATACAAATCCATACTGGTTACAAACATGGTCAAGCTCTGCAAAGCATTTTGCTGCAGATTTTAAATACACATATTGTGTATCGCATCCAAGTGAAAATGGAGCTTCAACAATCGGCGCTGACGATTGGATTAACTATAGCATTTCATCAAAACTTTGTTTTTCACTTCATAAATCTGGAGGTCTTTTAATTAGGACAAATGGCCATAGAAGGTATTATGCTGCAATTATGAGAGATTATAAAAATATAGAAATTATTAAAAGATATGATGATGAGATAGTGAAGCTTTCTTCAAAGGAATTTAAATATGAGGAAGATATACAATATAAGCTAGAGTTTAGGGCTCTAGGAAATAAGCTTCAGCTTTTTATTGATGGTATAGAGCAGTTAGTAGCAGAAGATAATAGTTATAAATCAGGTGGTGCAGGTTTTGTTATAAACAATGGAACCATGACTTGCGATGGTTTTTTTGTTTCTCATTAAAAAGAAAGAGGTGTTTTAAATTTATATAGTGCTTTCAACAGCAGTTACTGATGAAATACATTTTTCAGATAAAAAAGTGAAAAAAAATATAGCTGGAGGTGCTGGCATATATGCGCTGTCTGGAATGAAAATTTGGCATGATGATGTAACTATAGTTACAGGAGTTGGAGAAGACTACCTTGACATATATGGAAAATGGTATGAGAAAAACAATATATCAACAGAAGGTTTAATAGTAAAAAATAAATACACTCCTTGTATAATGTAGTCATAGCATTTAATAGAAAACTAATAACTTTTCTAAAAAAACTATAACTCTTTTATTTATTGATTTTGCAATTCTTATCACCCATTCGGGCAATAAAATATCTTTTTATTTTTAGTTTTCTATT
>JAVBPD010000029.1:0-33898 GCA_031549885.1 Clostridiaceae bacterium | reverse complement strand
AATAAGGGTTAATGAAAGGCATATGGCACAATATTTAAATAGAGGATATGTGACCCAGAGCACTTTAGATAAAATAATTAAAAAAGATAAGAATGTAGATTTAAGCAATTTGTTATAATTTAGGATATATAATATTAATTTCTATAAAATAGTTTAATGAATATAAATTAAATACAGAAAACAAACCTGTTTTTTTAAAAAATAAAAAAGAGAGGTTTAATTGGTGTGTGTTAAAACACAAAGTCGTTAGACTAACCTTATAAAACAATACCTCTCATCAGTTATAATACGGTATTTAACACCATATTTTAAGTTAATATGCTTAAGGCAATTTTGTACTTAAATAATCTCAAAATTTATTTTTAATATTTTGATAAAAAAAGGCTGCTGCAGAATTGATTTTATCGATTATGCAACAGCTCCATTTAATTTTTATTTGATAATATAAGTATATAGCTTAAATGTGCTGTATTTTAGTTTAAAATGTGAAAAGTACTAGAAAAAATGTGATAAATAGATTTTTTATAAAATTAATTTATAGAACAAATATATAATATTTTCTGATATAATAAAAATATTGATTTTGATTATGCGGATTAAATGAATTGAGAATTGAGGTACTTAAATTAAATGGATTTTTTTGAAGAAATATTAAAATTATCAAAGCTTCCACTTGAAAAAGATATAGACGATGAATTTGTTTCAACTGATGTCTCATTAATATATAGTGAAGTTAATAAAAATATGGTGAAAATACATAAATCTCAGAAAGAAATAAATTACAATATTGAAGAGATCAATGAATTCATTCAAGATTATAAGGGTGAAAGAGAGGATGAAACTAAAAAAGAAAATGATTCTTTAATTAAAACTATTATCTCCATTGTAGATATGGTTGAAGATTTTTATGTTTTTAATTTATCCTCAGGAGACTCTGCAATGAAATCTTCTGCAGAAATGATTTGGAATTCAGTTTTAAAGAAGATAAGTTTATCAGGTCTTGTTAGAATTTATGACGAGAAAACTAAACCAGATGTAATTTATAATACTATTATAGCTTTAGAGGAAGATTTATCAATTCCTAATGGGTATATAATTAAAACCATTAAAAGTGGATATATTTACAAGAATAAGGTTATTAGAAAATCTAGTGTTATTGTGAATAAATTAGAAAAAAGAGAGGAGATTTAAATTGAACAAAATAGTTGGAATTGATTTGGGAACATCAACCTCTGAAATTGCTTTTATAAATGACAATGGCGAGGTTGAATTAATACCAAATCATTTAGGGGAATATATTACACCATCTGTAGTACATATAAAAGAAAATGGCGAGATTATAGTGGGAGCTCCTGCAAAAGAGCAGTTAATACTTGATCCAGAAAACACTTTTATGGAAGTAAAGAGGCTTATGGGCACGAATACCACATTAAAATGCCGCAATAAAAGTTATACGCCAGTTCAAATGTCATCCTTTATACTTAAATATTTAATAGAATGTGCAAATGATTATTTAAATGAAAAAATTACAAGAGTTGTTATAACTGTACCAGCTTATTTTACTGATGCTCAAAGAAAGGATACAATAAAAGCAGGGGAAGCAATTGGCCTTAAGGTTGAAAGGATAATAAATGAACCAACAGCTGCTTCTTTAGATTATGGAGTTGCTAACATGGAAAAGTGCCAAAATATAATGGTATATGATTTTGGTGGTGGTACTTTAGATGTAACTGTGCTTGAATTATTTGAAGGGGTTATTGATGTTAAAGCAAGTTGTGGCAATAATAACTTGGGCGGTAAAGAATTTGACGAAGCTATAATGAATTATATAATTGAGAAAATAAACAATGAAAATAAAATCAATGTTTCTAAAGATTTAAGGAGCATGGTTAGGATTAAGCAAATTGCAGAAGAATGCAAAATTGCTCTTAGTATGCAAGATGAATTTCATATGGATCTTCCATTTATATTTAGCAAGAAGGGTTCTCCAATAGGTTTTTCTGAAACTATGACAAAGGATTTCTTTGAAGATCTCATAAAAGATAAAGTTTATTCTACATTAAATCAAATTAAAAGTGCTCTTTTGGACGCAGACCTTTCTACAAGTGAATTAGATCTTGTAATTCTAGTTGGGGGTACTACTAAGATTCCTTTAGTAAAGAATTTTTTTGAAAATGAGCTTAAATTATCTCCTAAATCTATAGTTGACCCAGATTTAGCAGTGGTTCGAGGTGCTGCTATTCAAGCAGGTATAATAAATGATGAATTTAAAGATACAAATAAGGAAATTGTAATTGCAGATGTTTGCCCTCACAGCTTAAGCACTGCTTGTTTAAAAGATGATAACATATTTGACTTTAATTTTGGTTTTGATTTTGGATTTAATTTAGTGTGTGATATTTTGATAAAGAGAAATACCACAATACCTTATACAGCTCAGAAAATATATTATACGGCATTTGATTATCAAAAGTCAGTTGAAATAAAAGTCTATCAAGGAGAAAGTGAAATACCTGAAGAAAATACATTTTTAAATAAGTTTCGTCTATTAGGCATACCTTCAGCTAAAGCAGGAAAGGAAAAAATTAAGATTATGTTTTCCTATGATTTAAATGGTATTTTATCAGTAACTGCAGAAATTATTTCCACAGGAAAAAGCGCTGAAATAAAAATTGACACAAAATCTATTTTAAACGATAAAGATTTAATTAAATGGAGAGATAAAGAAATTTCAAAAAAATATAGAGCTATAATTAAAAAGGCAGAAAAAGTATTAAACGATGTTTCTAATAATGATGAAGAAGATTATGGTTTAAAGAGCACATTAGACGAACTTAAAAAAGGAATAATTTTAGATTATGATTTAGATGTACTTGATGATATGAAAGATGAATTAATTGAAATATTAGATATTATTGAAGAGGACGAGTAATGATAGAAAACATTTCAAACTATTACTATAATGAAGCCCTTGATTGTGCTAAAAATAATGATATTTCTGGATCTTTAAAGAGTCTAAAAAAATTACCTAAAGATTCTTATGTAAATATCGAAATAAAAAAATTAACAGCATTATGCTTTATGAGGCTTGGGTATTATTCTAAGGCATATGACTATGCTTTAGATATAGAGGAATACAGCGACTTTTTTAAGAATAGTCTTTTAAAATATGAAAGTTTTATCGATATATTTGTAAATGAAATAAATTTAAAAAATTATAAAGGTGCATTGAAAATTTTAAGTGAAAATTCTGGAAAATCTGTTATTGAATATAATATGGAAGGCATTCTTTATTTTTTAATAAAAGATTTTACTAAAGGCAAGGAGCGATTTTTAAAAGCTTTGGAACTTGATATTTACAATAGTACCACAATACATTTTATTTTAAATATAAAAGATAAAAAAGATTCTAATTTTATATATACATTTATACAAAAAATATTGAGAAGGTAAGTATTATGGAAAATTTATATGATGTATTAGGAATACCTAAAGGAGCAAGTAAGAGCGACATTAAAAGAGCTTATTTTAAGATGATTAAAATATACTCACCAGAAAAGGATCCTGAAAGGTTTAAAGTAATTAGAAATGCTTATGAGCGCCTTTATGATGATAATTTAAGGGAAGAATATAATAAGACTTTAAATGTGTCTAGTGAATTTTCTAATGAGTTTCTTATTTGCAAGGAATATATTAACAATTTACAGTATAAAAAAGCTGTAGATTTATTATTAACTTTAAGAAAATCTCATAAGGATGAAATTGATATTGAAATGACTTTAGCAGAAGTTTATTTAAGCCTAGGAAATTCAACTAAAGCGATAAATGTAATGGAACCAATGTGCATTAAATATAAAGATAATGCAGAATTATCTGGGTTACTTGCCAGATGTTATGAAGAAAGAGGTTTTAATAAAAAAGCTGACGCAGAATATAAAAGGGCTATATCCCTTGATGAAACTAATTCAAAGCTTTGGACTGATTATATTAACTTTTCTGATAAAACTGGTGGCAAGGAGTTACTAAATTTAGTAACTAAAGCTGATAGCATTAAAGAAAATATGTTTTTGGAAAATTTTGAAATATATGCTATTCCTGTAATTGGATTTAAGCTGAAAAATAAAATTGAAGATTCAATTTATTATTTAAAAAAGTATATAGAGTCTTATATAGCATGTACAAAAATAGATCAAAATAGATACAAAGCAGTTTTAAGTTTTATTTTCACTATATCCGATTTTGAAGAATTTAAACATGAACTTGATAAATTTATTTTAATTTTAGATAACTACGAATATAAACAACAAGAAGATACAGAGAAAATAAAAAAGACAAAGACTAATTTATTAAATTTAGATTTTTTTAATGATGAAAAAGTTAATGATAGCTTAAAGAATTTAGCTCATGTTTTTCTACATGATTTTGCCTTTGACAATATTTCTTTAGATAAATTTTTTGCTGAGTTTGAAATTATTAGTAAATTGCCAAGCATTAGAAAAGATATATTATATGTGAAAAATAATTATTTAAATATATATAACCTTAGCTCTTCTTTTTATAATGAAATTTTAAATCCTAAAAAAGAATTGATTATAATTGATAAATATCTTGGTAAATATAAACAACTTCGAAAAAAATATCCTGAATATTTTGAAAGTGATTATTTTGATGATGATTACTTGGATGATTTCGATTTTGATGATGAAGTAGCAGTAAGCAGTAGCACACCCTATGTAAAAGATAGTCCTAAAATAGGAAGAAATGAACCTTGCCCTTGTGGAAGTGGTAAAAAATATAAAAATTGCTGCGGAAGGCAAGTATGAGAAATTTACAACTTGTTATATTTGATATGGATGGTTTATTATTTGATACTGAAAGAGTTTCTAGAATGGCATGGATAAAGCTTGGTAATGATTATAATTATAATTTTAACTCTGATTTTTTTAAAAGCATAACAGGTTCAAGTAGACGTTCTGTAGAAAAGCTATTTATAAAACATTATGGAAATAGCGTTCCTTTTCATGAAATATTAAATAAAAAATTAAATTACATGGCAAAAATAATTAAAGACGAAGGAATCATAATTAAAGATGGGGCTCTTGAGTTAATTGATTTTTTGGAAAAAAATAAAATAGATAAGATAATAGCATCTTCAAGCACAAGAAGCACAGTGGAAAATAACCTAAAGCTTACAGGGTTATATAATAGATTTTCACATTTAATATGTGGTGATGATATAAAGAGTAGCAAACCAACTCCTGAAATTTTTCTTAAAGGGCTGGAAAAAACAAAAGCAAATAAAGACTGTACTATTGTTTTAGAAGATTCTCATAATGGTCTTAAGGCATCAATAAGAGCAGGTATAAGGTGCATTGTAATACCTGATTTAGTAGAAATTAGCAAAGAAGACGAAAAAGAAGCGTTTTTTGTTTTAAAATCATTAAGAGATGTAATAGATGTCATTAAAAATGATTTTTAAAGGTGATGGATGTTGAATATTAGTTTATTTTTAATAATGATGATAATTCCATGGATTGCAACCTTTTTAGGTTCAATTTTTGGATTAAAAGTTTCTTTAAAATCTGAAAAAAGACAAGGTGGGCTTTTAGGGTTTGCTGCTGGAGTTATGCTTGCAGCATCTGTGTGGTCTTTAATAATCCCTGCATTTAATGAGGCAGGTAATGGACTTTTAGGAGCTGTAATTGCAACTACAGGATTTATTATAGGCTGTTTGGGAATGCTACTTCTTGATAAAGTTTTACCACATCAACATATGGACAATAGCCCACCTGAAGGTAAAAAATCTAAACTTTCAAAACCTATGCTTTTAGTAATGGCTGTTGCACTTCACAATATACCAGAGGGTATGGCACTTGGAGTTGTCATAGCAGCAGCTTTAAATTTTGGAAAAATGAACCTAACTGCTGCATTAGTATTTGCACTTGGACTTGCTCTTCAAAATTTTCCAGAAGGTATGGCCATTGTACTTCCTATGAGACAAGCAGGTTTTAGCTATGAAAAATCTAGAAATTGGGGAATACTTGCAAGCTTTGCTGAGCCCATTGCTGCTGTTATAGGTATAATATTAGCTTCGCTATTGTCTCACCTTGGGTGGATAATTATGCCTATACTTTTAAGCGTAGCAGCAGGAGCCATGGTTTTTATAGTAGTTGAAGAGCTTATACCTGAATCACAAAATGCAAATGAGGGTCATTCTGCAACTTATGGTATACTTGCTGGTTTCTGGATTATGGCTGTAATGGGGATACTTGGCGGTTAAACTAAAGAAGAAGTTTAAAGATTTGTAGATGCTATAAGAATAAATTAGAGCATTAAACTCCTACCAGCTTTCAGCTGATAGGGGTTTAGTTTTACGTTTATTTGTGTTTGCCATTATATGGCTGACCTATTAAGAATCCTATACAACCAGATATCATGTCCTTTAGAAGATCAATAGTTTGTAAATCGCTATCCCACATAGGAACAAAATTTCTAGCAAGCATTAAAACAATTAATGATGCTACTCCGAACGTTGATACTAAAGTAATTTGTACACTTCTAGGAATAATAGGATTTTCATTTAAGGTGTTTTGTGCATTGGTATTGTTTAATGTTGAATTATTATTATTAATAAAGTTACCGCTTATAAAATATCCAAAAATAGAAGCTATAGAACTTCTAAGAACAACATCTATGTTGCCTGATTGTTTTGTTGGAGCATTTTTAGTAAATAAGCTTACAATACATTGTGTTAACAGAATAAATGAAATAATTATTAAACTTTTATCTGATATGCTTAATAATTTAATTGAATTAATTAATTTATCTAAAAAATTTTTCATATTGTCACCTTATTGATTACTTTCATACATAAAATTATATTGTTTACGTAATACATAATATAATATTCAAAAATTTTTTTAAGTTGAATAAATTTAAAATAAATTAATGCCCCAAAACATTTAAATTTTGAGGCATTAAAATTCATTAGCATTAATATTTTCCTTTCAGGTTCATCTTTAAGCGTATTTAACTGCTCTTATTTTTGTTAGATCCCATTAAAAATCCTATACAACCAGATATCAAGTCTTTTAGAAGATCAATTACTTGCAGATCACCCTCAAACATAGGAACAAAATCTCTAGCAAATATTAAAACGATTAATGATATTATTCCAAAAGTTGATACTAAAATAACTTGCAAATTTTTAGAAATAATGGGACTTTTGTTTGAAGCATTTTGTGCGTCGATATTTATTTTTGTATTTTGTAATGTTGAATTATTTTGCTTATGATTAATATTACGATTAATAAAGTTACTGCTTATAAAATATCCAAAAATAGCAGCTATAGATCTTCTAAAAACAATATCTATATTTGTTGCTTGTTTTGTAAGCGTACTTGGATAAAATAAATTTATAATACATTGCACTAACAAAACTAATGAAATAATTATTAAACTTTTATCTGATGCGCTTAATAAGCTAATTAAATTATTTAAAAATTTTTTCATATTTGCCACCCTATTAATTACTTTCATGCATAAAGTTATATTGTTTACGTAATATATGATATTCATAAGTTTCTTTAAGTTGAATAAATTTAAAAATAAGCTAAAGCCTCAAAATCTAAATACTTTAAGGCTTTAGCTTATTTATATTATGTTTTAAAAGTATTTAATTATTTTTGCTACTATTAAACCCCATTAAGAATCCTGTAGCACCAGATACCAAGTCTTTTAGAAGGTCAATAGTTTGCAGATCACCTTCAAATATAGAAACAAAATCTCTAGCAATTATTAAAACAATTAATGAGGTTATTCCTACAATTGATACAAAAACAATTTGAAAGTTTTTAGAAATATTAGGGCTTTTGTTTGAGATATTTTGTGTATCGTTATTATTTTGTGTATCAGTATTATTTTGTGTTGAAGTATTTTGTTTTTGTTTACGATTAATAAAATTACTACTTATAAAATACCCAAAAATAGCAGCTATAGATCTTCTAAAAACAATATCTATATTTTCGGCTTGTTTTGTAAGCGCACTTGGATAAAATAAGTTTATAAAACATTGTACTAAAAGAACTAATGAAATAATTATTAAACTTTTATCTGATGCTTCTAACAGGCTAATTAAATTATTTAAAAATTTTTTCATACTGTTCACCTTAAATTATTTATTTTTCAAATCATTTACATGATTTATGTACCATAAATTGTATTGTTTATGTTACATAATATTATAATATTCAAAAAAAAATTTTAGTTTACTAAATTTAAAATAAAAGAAAATAATGCCTCAAAACAGCGTATTTTGAGGCATTGATTTATTTACTTGAGATACAAAATTCATTCATTAACTTTAATATTTTCTTTTCAGGTTCGCCTTTAAATGCATTTAAAATTATTATAACTGAGAAAGCAAATATTTTTAATAATATTAAAAAAGTAAATACAGAAATTATAAAACTATGATGTTTAGATAAATCCCATATTACCTCTGCACTTCCAAAAGTATAAAATAAAATCCAAAGTATTAAAACTGAGATAATAGAAGATCCTAAATGAAATTTTGACACAATTTTAATACCCGATGATCCCATTTCAATTTTGCATTCAAGAAATCTTTTAAAAAAGTTTTGAATAGGTGATTTATGGTACTCTATTCTAAATTTATCATTAGAAATTCTTTTAATATAAAAAGAATCATCATCAAATTTATGTTTATAAGCATTTTCTTCAAGTTCGTCAAAAAAAGAATCTATATTTTGGGGAGAATCCCATATATAATTTCTCAAGTTTCCCACCTCTTTTTGTGAAAATAAAATTTACAAACTTATTATTATTTTTATGTTTTTTATGTTTTTTATACTTATTTAAAGAAAAATAAACAAAAAAATACTGACTAAATTAAGTCAGTGAATGATTAACTAAAATTTATGTTTTTCAAGTATTTTTGCGCCATCTTTAACGTTTAAAGAGTTAGAATATTCAATTTTATTTATTTCACAATGGCTTCCAATATTTATACTTTTTCCTCTTATAACATCAGCTTTTACAAAATCTATATCTATTTCATCAAATTCAATAGTTTTTGCGTTTAAAATCACCTTATCGTTAAAAATTCCTGTAATTGGTTTTTTAACAGTTAATTTTTTTCCTCCAATTTCATTTATAGTGCTTTCGCATTTTGATTTAAATTCAATGCTGTCAACATTAAACAAGCCTTTAATTTCAATTACTCCATGAATAATTGCATTTTCTGCATTGCAATCATTATTAATTGATAAAACACCATTTAAGTTTAAAATATTACAATTGAAATTTTGCTTTACTTTAACAGATCCTAAAATATTTGCTTCATCTATTTTACAATTTTCATCTACATCTAAAGTGCCAATTATTTTAATAAATTTAGAATTTAAATTCTTCTTTATTTTCAATTCTCCAATAACTTTAGTGCGGTTTGATTCTATAGACCCATAAATATTGCAAATTCCTACGATATTAATGTTATTATAAATGCCATCTGTAAGGGTTGACTCCCCAATCACTCGTAAATTACTTTGCACCTTGTTCACCTCTTTTAACAACTTTAGAAACCATAGATGAATGGTCAATTTCATAGCTTTCGCTATATTCTAAATATTTTATATTGCACTTTGGTCCAATTTTAATCTTATTTCCATAAACACTTTGAACATTGCTATGTTCTAAATAAATATTATCGCACTCTAAAGTTTGAGCATTAAACTCATTTTTTTTATTTATAATTACATCAAAAATATTTGAAGTTTTTCCTCTTTTAACGCTGATAGATTCACCAAAGCAAGATTTAACATCAGATTTATAGCTTATTACAATATTTATTTTATCAGCATTTATAGATCCATTTATGTTAAAAGAACCGTTTATATCGATAATTTCACTTTGAAGATCTCCTTTAATAGTAGTTGTACCATATAAATTAAAGCTATCAGATTTTACATAATCATTAATCTTGCATACTCCAGATATATCAATATCCTTAGCATCTAAGGAGCCATTTATGGTACACACACCTTCAGAATGAAATTTATTGCAGTTAACAGAGCCTTGTACAGTAACTACACCGCTTAATTTAGCATCATCATAATTTCCGCCACCGCATTTAGAAACTCCATTTGAAATTAAACTTGGCATGGTATTTCCTCCCTGAACAAATATTTTAAATTTGAAATTTTTTCTTCAAGATTTATATCTAGTATTAAATGTACATTGCTATTTGTAAAAACTTCAGAAGAGGCTATTATACAAAAGAATGCTCCATTTGATCTATAACAAATAAGATGATCATTTTTTTGGGGGATTCTAAATGAAAGCAATGTTTCTAAAATATTTTCACATTCAGATTTTGCTATTTTGCCTGTTTTTAATATCTCCTCTGAAACAATTACAGCTAAAGCATTAACAATGTTAAAAATATTAATATTTTCATATTTTGATAAAATATCTTTCATAGGATCTGAAATTTGGTTAAATAAATCCTCTCTTTTTATAGAAAAGTCTTTTGATACAGATGACGACAGAACCTCTGCCATGCTATCTAAAGATATCTCTTCTTTTAAACTCTGAATTTGCTCAATTCTCCTTAATATTTTATCTCTAGGAAAGAAAGTTTCTTGGCCTGTAAAAGTAGATTTTCTTATAAACCATTCATCAGGAATTAAATTCTTTCTCTTATATCGATACAAAGCTCCATAAGAAATTCCAGATATATCTAAAAGCTCTTTTTTAGATATTAATTCTTCATCCATGTAATTTCACCTCGAAATAATCGTAACATAACACTGTTACGAAATCAAGAAAATTTTATTTATCATATAGAAAAGGCATTGCTTAAATATTAGCAACACCTTTATAGCTTATTCTTTTGGATGACAGTGGCCATGTCTTCTAAGATTTTCAATGTCTCTATTTCTCATAAATCTTGGGTCTATTGGCCCAAATCCATTTTTAAAATCAAAACCTTGTTCAAACTTTTCTCTGCCAAGCTGTTTTTCAAGTGATTCAGCAATTCTTGTTAAAAATTCACTAAATATGTTTTGCTCTTCTTCAGTTAGGCAATTAAAAGGAGTATCCATATCTGGTTTTTCGTTAGATAATTTTTCACCTTCCTCAGTTAGTTTTATAATCATCACTCTTTTATCAGATTCTGAAGGTGTTATTGTAATATAACCATTTCTCTCTAATTTAACTAAAATTTCACCTAGAGATTGAGGGCGCATATCTAAAAGATAGCTTAAATCCTTTTGGCTAATTTCTGGTTGCAATTTTAAAAGTTTTAAAATTCTTCCTTGCCCTCTATGAGGGTCTCCCATAGGACCATATGCTAAACGGTTGTGTAAATTGTAACGGTGCAAAAGCCATTGAATGCGAGTGAATTGCTCAGTTAAGTCAAAATCTTTTTCATTTATAGTATTATCTTCCATGTAAATTTTCCTCCAAAATAAATTTTAAAAGGTACCTTATGATATAATTATAAAGGTGCCTTTGTAATTTGTCAACAAAAAAATTAAAAGGTACCTTTATTTTTTGTGCATTTTACCTTACTCTATTTGCACCTTAACTAAAATTTATTGATTAATAAATTTATATTTGTTAATGTTTTTTTAAGAAAACTATAGGGGGAGGGTCTTTTTGAAATTAATCATTGATCAATCCAAAGAGCATAAGGAAGTGGAAATAATAATTAAATGTGGCATTGTAGACAAAAGGCTTGAAAAGCTTATTGCCCAAATAAGGCTTTATTCTTTTTCTATAGCAGGAAAAAAGGGGAATAAGATTTTTAACATTGCCCTTGAAGATGTGTATTATTTTGAATCAGTAGATGAAAAGTCATTTATTTATACAAAAGATGACGTATTTGAAACAGAATATAAGCTTTATGCATTAGAAAAAGACCTTGTTGATTCAAGGTTTGTAAGAATAAGCAAAGCTTGTATTTTAAATATTGAAAATCTTTTAAGTGTAAAGGCTCTTTTAAATGGTAGATATGAAGCTACTATGAACAATAATGAAAAGCTTATTATAAATAGACATTATGTGCCTTCATTTAAAGAAAAATTTGATTTATAGAGGTGGAAATATGATAAAAGAATTAAAAAATAGGTTTAAAACTATGTGCGTTTCTTACACCATTACAACTATTATTTTTCTTTTTCTTAGCCTATTAAATATTGCATCTGAAATTAACAATTATGCTCTTTTTTGTCTTTTAATATTGAATTTTGTAATAGCAGTTTTAATGTTTTTTACAGATAGATTAAAGACAAATAGGAAATATATATCTTTATTTATAGATTTGCTTGATATTTTCACTGTGGTATTTTTATTAGGTGGGTTGGTTTTTAAGCTATTTGCTTTTAGATTTAATTTAATATTAACTGTAAGCATTATGAACGTTTTAATTTATTCTGGGGTTTTTTTTATTATAACTTATAGAAATTTAAGGGATGCTGAAATGATAAATAAAAAATTAAAATCAAGGAGAGATGAGAAGTGAGTAATATAATTGAAGTTTCAAAGCTTTCTAAAAAATTTAATGATGTTGTTGCAGTTGATAATATTGATTTTGTTGTAAAAAAGGGAAGTTTATTTGCGTTTTTAGGGGAAAATGGAGCTGGTAAGTCTACTACCATTAATATATTATGCACTCTTTTAAAACCTGATAGTGGTGAGGTAAATGTTAATGGATACAAATTGGATAAAGAAGATGATGAAATTAGAAATTCTATAGGCATAGTTTTTCAAGACAGTGTTTTAGACCCGCTTTTAACTGTAAAAGAAAACCTTCTATATAGAGGAGGTTTTTATAAAATGAGGAATAAAATGGTTAAAGAGTTAGCTGGTAAAGCTTTAGAGATAACTTCTATGGCAGAACTTTCAAAAAGGGTCTATGGAAAACTATCTGGTGGCGAAAGAAGAAGAGCTGATATTGCAAGAGCTTTAATAAATACTCCTAAAATACTTTTTTTAGATGAACCAACTACTGGCCTTGATCCAAGGGTGAGAAAAGATATTTGGGACATGATTTATAAATTAAAAAAAGAAAATAATATGACTATTTTTCTTACAACACATTATATGGAAGAAGCAAATATTGCAGAATATATTGTAGTTATGGGTCATGGAAAGATCATAGAAAGGGGCACTCCTATTGAACTTAAACAAAGGTATTCTAAAGATTTGCTTAAAGTTAAGGCTGTAAATAGGGAAGATGTTTTAAATACATTAAAGAGTCATAATATGGATTTTTATGAAGATGGAGAAGTATTTGTAATTAAATTAGATTCTACTCTAGAAAGCATTGAAAAGCTTAAGGTCCTTAAAGATAGCATTAGCAATATGGAAGTTTTAAACGGCACTATGGATGATGTGTTTATTAATATTTCAAAGAAAAGAGGTGTAAAATGTTTAGTTTAATAAATAGAAACATAAGAATATTTTTTAGGGATAGAGCTGCTGTATTTTTTTCACTTTTATCGGTTTTTATAATGGTAGGGGTTTATGTATTATTTTTAGGAAACTCTTTTAAAAAATCACTTAATGTAAATCATATAGATTTTTTAATGAATAGTTGGATAATGGCTGGAATGATAACTGTTACATCTGTGACTTCTAGCTTAGGAGCTTTTGGCGTTATGGTTGAAGACAATAAAAAGAATATTTTAAAGGACTTTTATTCTACACCTTTAAAAAGATGGAAGATTGTTGCAGGTTATATTTTAAGCTCATGTATTGTTGGAATTATGATGACTATAATTAATTTTATTTTAGCAGAAATATTTATTTATTCATCTGGAGGCGAAATACTTAATGTTAAAAAAATAGCATTTGTGCTTGGGATTATAATTTTAACTGTTATTTCAAATAGTGCTATGGCGTTTTTTATAATAAGCTTTTTTAAAAGTCAAAATGCTTTTTCAACCGCATGCACCATTATTGGAACATTAATTGGTTTTTTATTGGGAGTATATATACCAATTGGTGAATTTCCCAATTATGTGCAAAAGATTATTAAAATATTCCCACCAAATTATGCTGCAAGCCTTTTAAGAAAATTCTTTTTAGAGAAACCTATGGATTTAGCTTTTGCAGGGGCACAAATAAATGCAATAAAAGATTTTAAATCTACTATGGGAGTGGATATTGTTATTAATGGAAGCGAAGTAAGTATTTTAGCAAGCGTAGCATTTTTAATTATAGCTGCATTTGTCTTCTATATCTTATCTATAATGAATATAAGAAGAAAAAGGAAAAGTTGAAAAATATTAAGAGCATAAAAATGCATATAAGGCAAAAATAAACTTTTTTATAAAAAAATGTGTTATATATAGAATATATTTTTTATTTTTAAGGAGGATTTTATGTTTAACAAAAGATTAAGCTCTAAGCTCATTGCCTTTTTTGTATTAATTTTTATGCTTTTTTGTGAAAAAATAAATGTTAAGGCAATAACATTAGGAAACTGTTATCCTATAATATTAGTGAGTGGTATGGGTGGATATGAAAGGGATAAATTGCTTGGATTTAAATATTATGGGGGAATCAATGATATTCAGCAAATACTAACTAGAAAAGGTTATAAAACATATTCAGCTTTTAGCAGTCCATTTTCCAGCGACTGGGATCAAGCCTGTGAACTTTTTGCTTATATAAAAGGAGGAACTGTTGATTATGGGGCAGCGCACTCTAAAAAATATGGGCATGATAGATATGGTGAAACTTATCCTGGCATATACCCAAATTGGGATGGTATAAATAAGGTTCACTTTGTAGGTTTTAGCACAGGTGCAACATCTACAAGGCTTTTAGATGAATTTTTAAGAAGTGGAGATTTAGAAGAACAAACATATTATTCACAGCACCAAGAAGAGGGCATATCACCGCTTTTTCAAGGAATAGGGCAAAGCTTTATCCATAGCATAACAAGCCTTGGAACATCGCACAATGGATCTTTAGCATTTGAAGAATATAGTAGATACCCAACAACAGTAAAGGATTTAATTTTAAATGTAGCTGTTTTAGCAGAAAATACAGGAATATCACCTAATCTTTATGATTTTAAATTGGGGCAATGGGGATTAAAGAGAATGGAAGGTGAGCCAACAGCATCATATGCAAATAGAGTTTATGAAAGCAATGTTTGGCAATCTCCTGATACAGTTTTTTACACCATTACAAGGCAAGGAGCTGAAGAATTAAATAGCAGAACTTCAGCCCATAACAATATGTACTATTTTAGTTATTCTGCTGATTGTACATATAAGGGAAATGATGGCATTTACTATCCTTTAGCATCTACAAATATCATTGCAAGGCCAGGGGCTGCAATAATTGGACAAACTACTGACCCTACATTGCAATATGGATATGAGGCTTGGAGACCAAGTGATGGAGCTGCAAGCGTAATATCAGCTAGATACCCATTTGGTCAACCTTTTCAGGATTTTAATGGCAATATTAAAAGCATTAAAAGAGGGGTATGGAATGCATATCCTACGCTTAAAGGTTGGGATCACATAGATTTAATAGGATTATTTCATCCAGCAGATTTTGCAGCTATAGAGTATTTGTATACAAATATGGCAAGAACTTTAAGAAGTTTGCCTAAATAAATATAGGATAGAGATTTTTTCTCTATCCTTATTCTTATCTGTTATAATATTTTAATATATTATATTTTTTTGGAGGAACTATTTAATGGAAATTATAATTCGCAAGTTGCAAGATATTGACAAAAAAGATTGCCTGCTTATTGAGGAAAAAGCTTTACCTGGCGTAAGCTATGTATATGATGTATGGGATGATTTTACTTCAGAAAAAAATGGGCACTTTCTTGGAGCAGTTTTAGATGAAAAGCTTGTTGGTATTGGTAAAATTACAAGGCTGTTTGATGGGTATGGATGGCTTGAGACTTTAAGGGTTCACCCTGATTATCAAAACAAAGGCGTAGGTAAAGCTGTATTTGCAGAGTATTTGAAAAAGATGGAACAAATGAACCTTGAAGCAATTGGAATGTATACTGAAGGTTGGAACCATAGAAGTGCAGGGCTTGCTAATAAATTTGGATTAAATTTTAAGGCTCGTTTTACAGAGTTTGTAAAGGATGTCAAACAATCTTATGTAAGCAGTTATTTTGGTTTTAAAAAAGTAAATGTTAATGAAGCTAAAGAAAAATTATCCATGCATTATAGCTCATTGGGGGATTTTATTGTTATAAACAGAACTTACTTCCCTGTGAGAGAAGGGCTTATTGAGCATGTGGCTAAAATGGGATGGATTTATTCAGATGATGAAGGAAATATTGCAATTATTGGATTTCGTTTTCAGCCATATAAAGCAATTCACTTGGCATTTTTTCATGGAGATGTTGAAAAAATTGTAAATTTTGCCGTTGCACTTGCAAGCGATTTAAAAAGTTTGCGAATATCTGCCATGAGAGAATGTTCTGATATGAATCAGCGCAAAATATTAACAGACTTTGGATTTAAAAATACTGGAGAAGAATTTGTTACATTGTGGAAGAGCTTATAAAATTATAGAGCTTATATATTTTTTATTTTTTTCTTTTATTTTAGCAATATAAATTAGAGGAATAAATAAATAAAAGTTAAAAAAATAGCTATTTTTATCAGTTATGAAATATATGTTGTAAAGTAATGTATTTTACTCTATTATTATATTTAAATTATATTGTACTTGAAAGGAATTTGGAATATGAAAAACTTATTAATAGCTCAATCTGGAGGTCCTACATCAGCAATAAATGCTACTATGGCAGGAATAATTGATTTTGCTAAAAAAACAGATAAAATTGATAAGATTTATGGTGGTCTATATGGAATAAAGGGAATCATAAATGGTAACTTAATTGAACTTAATCAAATCTTTTCTGATAACAAAAATTTAGATCTTTTGTGCCAAACTCCAGCTTCAGCTCTTGGATCATGTAGATATAAGTTAAAAGATGATATAGCCATATATGACCAAATAATTGATGTATTTAGGAAGTTTGAAATTGGGTATTTTGTTTATATAGGTGGAAATGATTCTATGGATACAGTTTTAAAACTTTCTAATTATTGTACAAAGAAAGGCATAGATGATATTAAAATAATGGGAGTTCCTAAAACTGTGGACAATGATCTTTGCGTTACTGATCACACTCCTGGTTTTGGTTCTGCTGCTAAATATATTGCAACTACTATATCTGAAATTTTTTGCGATCTTCGTGTATATGATATACCGTCAGTTGCAATTGTTGAAATAATGGGTAGAAATACTGGTTGGCTTACTGCTTCATCTGTTCTTTCAAGTGTAAATGGTGGAGAAGCTCCAGATCTTATTTATGTACCTGAAATTGCTTTTGATGATGACAAATTCATTAAAAACTTAAAGGAAAAGCTTTCAAAAAAATCTTACGTATTAGTTGCCCTTAGCGAAGGCTTAAAGGATAAAGATGGAGTTTATTTATGTGAAAAATTATCAAGCAGAGCTACAGATGATTTTGGCCATAAAATGTTATCTGGAGCTGGAAAATATGTTGAGCAGCTTATATCAAATAAACTAGATTGTAAAATTAGAACTATAGAGTTAAGCTTAATGCAAAGAGCAGCAGCTCATATCGTTAGCTTAACAGATATTGAAGAATCTAAGCTTTTAGGGGCTAAGGTTTTAGAGCGTGCAATTTTAGGTCATACTGGAGAAATGTCAATTGTAACTAGAAAATCTTCTGATCCTTATGAAAATGAAATAAGCAGCATTCATGTAGAAAAAGTTGCAAATTATGAAAAGTTTGTGCCTATTGAATGGCTAAATGAAGAAAAAAATAATGTGAATGAACATATGATAGAGTATTTATATCCTCTTATACAGGGAGAATATGACACCTTGTATGAAAATGGAATACCTAAGCATTTAAAATTGTTTTAAATAAGAGGATAAAGATCCACATTTTAAAAGATCTTTATCCTTAATTTTATTTTGCTACTATATTAACAAGCCTTCCTTTAATCACAATAACCTTAGCTACATTTTTTCCTTGAAGTTCAACCTTAATTTTCTCAGAGTTTAAAGAATCCTTTTTTATCTCATCTTCACCAAGGTTTGATGCAACCATTATTTTATCCTTAATTTTTCCATTTATCTGAACTGCAATTTCAATTTCATCTTTAATTAAAGCTTTAGGATCAAATTCTGGGTATTTCTCATTAAATACAGAAAAATTCATCTTTAATTTTTCCCAAGCTTCCTCTGCAAAATGGGGAGCAAGAGGAGCTAAAATTTTAATATAATCAATTAAGCATTCCTTTAAGAACTCTTTATTCATGTTTTTTTCATTTTTATATTTTGAAAGGGCATTGGTAAATTCCATTATTCTAGCTACTACAGTGTTAAATTGAAGCCTTTCAGAATCCTCTATACATGATTTTATGCTGCTATGTCTAACAAAATTAAGATCTTTTTCAGCATCATCAATAGAATCTTTGCCTTTTTCAGGAGAGTTAACAAAATTTATAAATCCATCTAAAATCCTCTCACTTCTTTCAACAAATTTGCCTATAGATCTTACGCCTTCATCGCTCCAAGGTCCGCCTTCAGAAAATTCAAATCCAAACATTAAGTATAATCTAAATACATCAGAGCCATATTCATTAATGTATTCATCAGGATTTATAGTGTTTCCCTTAGATTTGCTCATCTTTTGGCCATCAGCACCTAAAATCATGCCTTGATGCCTTAATTTTAAAAATGGTTCATCAAAGTTTAAATATCCCATATCCCTTAAAGCTTTAGTGAAAAACCTTGCATAAAGCAAATGCATACAAGCATGCTCAACTCCGCCAATGTACATATCAACAGGAAGCATTTTATCTACCTTTTCTTTGCTAAAGGCTTCTTTATCATTTTCATTATCCACATATCTTAAGAAATACCAAGAAGAGCACATAAATGTATCTAAAGTATCAGGTTCTCTTAAAGCTTTGCCACCACATTTAGGGCAGGTTGTGTGCATAAATTCTTCGCACTTTTCAAGTGGAGATTTTCCATCTGGTGTAAATTCAACATCATATGGTAAAAGAACTGGAAGATCTTTTTCTAAAATTGCCACTTCTCCGCATTTTTCACAGTATACAATTGGAATAGGGCATCCCCAGTACCTCTGCCTTGAAATAAGCCAATCTCTTAATCTATATTTAATTGTTTGTTTAGCTAAATTTTTTAATTCAAGCTCTTTAACAATTGCTTTAATTCCTTCTTCAGAAGATAATCCTGAAAATTTACCGCTATTTATCATGGCGCCATATTCACAAAATGGAAGGTCTGTATTTGACTCAATTACTCTTTCAATAGGAAGATTATATTTAGAAGCAAATTCAAAATCCCTTTCATCATGACCAGGAACAGCCATAACAGCTCCAGTTCCATAAGTAAAAAGAACATAATCAGAAATCCAAATAGGTATTTCTCTACCATTTATTGGATTAATGGCAAAGGCGCCAGTGAATACACCAGTTTTATCTTTAGTGACAGATTGCCTTTCAATTTCAGTTTTCTTTTTAGCATCTTCTTTGTACTTTTCAACTAAAGATTTATACTCTGAAGTTGTAATTTTATCCACAAGAGGGTGTTCTGGAGCAAGAACTGCATAGCTCGCACCAAATAAAGTATCAAGCCTTGTGGTAAATACATCAAATGAATCATCTGAATCTTTAATTTTAAAAGTAGCCTCACAGCCTGTTGATTTGCCAATCCAGTGGCGCTGCATAGCTTTAGTTTTTTCAGGCCAATCAAGTCCATCAAGGCAGGATAGAAGTTCTTCAGAGTAATCAGTTATTTTAAAGAACCACTGGGATAATTCTTTTTTAGTAACATCAGAAGAGCATCTTTCACATTTTCCTTCTTTAACTTGTTCATTGGCAAGCACTGTATTGCAAGAAGGGCAGAAATTAACAGGGGCTTTTTTCTTATATGCTAAACCTTTTTCATAGAATTTTAAGAAAAGCCATTGAGTCCATTTATAATAATCAGGTTCACAAGATGTAATTTCATTTTCAAAATTAAACATAGCGCCCATTTCTTTAAGCTGCTCTCTCATTTTAACTATATTATTTCTTGTGGAATCTTGAGGGTGAATGCCAGTTTTAATTGCATAATTTTCTGCAGGAAGGCCAAAAGCATCATAACCTATAGGTTCAAATACATTATAGCCTTGCATTTTTTTAAACCTTCCCCAAGCATCACCTATGGAATAATTAAACCAGTGGCCAGTGTGAAGATTTGCTCCTGACGGATAGGGGAGCATCATTAAAAGATATAGTTTATCCTTTAGATTATTTTCATCAAATTTATAAATTTCCTTTTCTCTCCATTTAGATTGCCATTTTCTATCTACATCTACATTGTAAAATGACATATATATCATTCCTTTCTTTATATAAAAAAAGCCTCTCGTCAAATAGAGACGAAAGGCTTAAAAATTTCCGCGGTACCACTCAAATTGAACCTAAAAAAGGTTCCACTTAAAAAATATAACGGTTAAAACCGTGCTTAGTTTTGCTAAGCAAGCTCAGGAGGCGAGTTCACAATTTTTCTAATGCTTTCTTTCACCAAATGAAAGCTCTCTTTGAAAAGAAAATTAAAGTTACTATTCCCCTTCAATGCATATTATTTATGAAATTCTAACATATACATATAAAAAAGTCAATTTGTATGTTTTAATTATATTAATTACTATAAAAAAAGGTGATATATTTGAGTAATAGTTTAAAAAATGTAGCTATTTTTTACTTTTCAGGAACAGGAAATACATGGTATGTTTCTGATAAATTAAAAAATTGTTTAACTGAAAGTGGACTTATAGTTAAAATTTATTCTGTAGAAGCGTTAAGCGAAAAGGAGAGCAATGGCATTATATCAAAAAATGATTTAGTTATTTTTGGTTATCCTATTTATGCTTCCTATATGCCTGCACCAATGATTAAATTTATAAATGGACTAAAGACTAATGAAAATAAGCCCTCCGCTATATTTTGCACCCAGATGATATTTTCAGGTGATGGTGCAAAGGTTTGTGATTATTTAATAGAAAAAAAGGGATTTAAAACAAAATGGGCTATTCATTTTAACATGGCAAATAATTTAAATTGCGGACCATTTAAGTTTTTACCTGTGACTAACGATGAAGAAAAGTTGAAAAAGATGAGACAAAAAACTGATAAGAGAATTGAAAAGTTTTCAAATTTAATAGTAAATAATAAAGAGTTTAAGCAAGGCTTTTCAAAAGCTTCAGGTATTTTAGCTAAAATGCAAAGGCCTATTGAAAAAAAAGATCATACTGCACTTTGGAAAAATAGCATGTCTATTGATAAGGATCTTTGCATAAAATGCGGCAAATGTGCAAGGTTATGCCCAATGCGAAATGTTTTAAATGATGGAAGCATTTTTTATACAAATGGAAATTGCTGCGGTTGTTTAAGATGCCATAATTTTTGTCCTGCTAAAGCTGTTATGTATAAGGGATCAAAAAATATAAAGGAAAATTATCAGGGACCTATAAAAGGATTTGATCCTATTATTCTTACAAAAAAATAAAATTTATAACTTAGGTATTATTTACCACTTGTTAGTGATTTTAATGTTTAAATTTTTCTGGTATTATGTTAGAATTATTTTAGAATAAATTTAACATAAAGGGGAGTTTTTTATGAGTTCAAGGTCTAAAATTATTACAAAAGCTCTTTCCATCCTTGTTTTATCAGTTACTGCATTGGGATTTAGCGGGGCATTAACAGTTAAAGAAGTAAAAGCTGCATCTGTTGAAAATGCAAATACTAAGACCATAGAAGTTACAGGAACTGGATCTATCAAGGCTGTGCCAGATATAGCTGTTTTAAATGTAGGTGTGATGACAAAAGGTGTGGACACAATATCTGTTCAAGACAATAACACTAAGACCATGAACAAAGTTTTAGAAGCTGTAAAAGCTTTGGGAATTGATGAAAAGGATATAAGGACAGTTGATTATAACATGTATCCTGACTATGATCAATCAGAAACCAAGAATGGAAATGGAAATAAAATCATTGGCTACACTTTAAATAACTCAGTAGAAATTAAAGTCAGAGATATAAATAAGGCAGGACAAGTATTATCAGCAGCAGTAAATGCTGGTGCAAATATAAACAATGGCATATCCTTTAGTTTGTCAAATGTAGATGATTACTACAATCAAGCGCTTGAAAAGGCAATGTTAAATGCAAAAGCCAAAGCTGATACTCTGGCAAAAGCTATTGGCGTGAGTATTAGCACTCCTTCAAAGGTTGTAGAAAATAGTTATAACTATCCATCACCTGTGAGCAATTACAACAGTATGAGGAATGCTGATATGGCAGCAGCGGAAGTCGCAGTATCCCAAGGTGAGCTTGAAGTAACTGCTAATGTCTCTGTTACATATGCTTATTGATAAAAAAAGAGCTTTTTAAAAGGCTCTTTTTAAATTTAGCTAACTGTTTCAAGTTCAAACCAAAAGGTGCTACCTTTGTTAAGAGTGCTAATAACTCCAAATTTTGAGGAGTGAAGCATTAAAATATTTTTAACAATTGATAAGCCAAGTCCTGTGCCTATAACTGGCCTTTTATGGTTTTCCTTAACTTTATAATATCTTTCCCAAATATTTTCAATCTGTTCCTTAGGAATGCCTTTTCCAGTGTCTGTAACTTCAAATCTAAAATATCCTTCATATTTTTTTAAATTTACTGTAATTAATTTATCATTGCCAGTGTATGTTGCAGCATTGCCAATTAAATTATATATCACTCTTTCAATTAACTTTTCATCTGCGCAAGTTACAATATTATTATCAATGTTTATATTAAATTTATAATCTTGCTTTTCTTTTAAACCGCTGAACCTGTTCATTATATCCCCGAGTTTTTTGCTTATATCAAAATTAGTTTTATTAAGCTCTAAGTTATTTAATTCTATTTTTGATAATTCTAATATGTCGTTTACTAAAGAAGTAAGCCTATCCACTTCTTTTATAATGGTATTTGTTTGATGACCTCTTTTTTCTTTATTGTCAATGTCTCTAATCATTTCAGCATATACCTTTATAATTGTAAGCGGTGTCCTTAAATCGTGAGAAATATTTGCAATTAATTCTTTTTGAAGTTCATCAACCCGAGAAATTTCTTTAGTGGCATAGTTTAAAGTGTCTGCTAATTGATTTATTTCACTATAGCTTCCTTTTTCAAAGACCACTTTTCTGTCACCTTTAGCAAGCTTGCTTGCTGACTGGGTGAGCTTTGCTATGGGCTTTGATAGGTTTTGAGCGAGAAAAAAGGATATTAAAAATGATAAGACAAATAAAATAAATGTTATTATGATAAGTTGATTTCTAAGCACTGCTATGGTTGAATCTATTGGTGGAAGAGGTGAATTTAAATATAAGTAATAATTATCAGAATCGTTTTTTAAAATTGAGCCATATACTAGCATCTCTCTTCTATCAATGTTAGTTAAATAATTTACTTTTCCATTGCTGTTTTTTAACTTTTCTTTTAGGTCAATTAGGTCTTGAATGAAAAAGGGGTTTATTCCATTTTTTTCAAATCCTCTACCAAAGCTGTCAGATGAAAATTTAACATTTATGTTTTCATCAAAAATTGTTACCGATAAGTTGTTTTTAAAACAATAGTCTTGCAGGGAATTGTAAAAATTATTTTTGCCAAATTGATGAGTTAATTCATTTCCTGCTTTAATTATCATGGCCCTTCTCATGCCTTGATAAAAACTTCCAAAGAATATTCCTTGCAATGCCCATAAAGTTATCAATATTATGGTGGCGAAAATTGTAAAATAAAACCACATTCTTGCCTTTAAACTTTTATGATCAAGCTTCAAATCTGTATCCTATTCCTCTTAACGTAACTATGCAATCCCTGTATTTATCAAGGCTTGTTCTAAGCATTTTAATATGAGTATCAACAGTCCTATCGTCGCCATAATAATCATATCCCCAGACTTCATTTAAAAGCTTTTCACGGCTTAATGCTATATTTTTATTTCTAACAAGAAAAAATAATAAATCATATTCCTTAGGAGTTAAGACTATTTTATTTCCATCGATTGAGACGCTTCTTGCAGTTATATCAATTTCAAGTCCATTATATTTATATACCTCATTATTTGAATCTGAAGGTTTAATTTTACCTTTATTTCTGGTTATTATTACATTTATTCTTGCCATAACCTCCTTTGGAGAAAATGGCTTTACAACATAATCATCTATTCCTAATTCAAAACCATATAATTTATCGTATTCTTCTCCTCTTGCAGACAGCATTAAAACAGGTATTTGTTTTATCTTTCTTATTTCTTTACAAGCTGTAAACCCATCAAGCTTTGGCATCATTATATCCATAATGATAACATCAAAATCTTGTTCTTTGCACAATTTAACAGCCTCCATGCCATCGCATGCTTCAAAAACTTCATAACCCATAAATTCGGCATATTCCTTTAAACCAATGCGAATGGAATCTTCATCATCTACAATTAATATTTTGCTCATAAAAAAACCCCTTAAATTTATCTCATAACTATTTATATTATAACGCCTTTAGGTGTTCAATATGTGAAAGCTAGAAGAAATTTAGGGATATTTTTTTTATGGATTATTTGATTATTTATCATATTGTTCTCACTGGCATATATGAAAATAAACATAGGCTTAAGTGAAATTTGGGGGAGAGGACATGTGCTATAAAAACAAAAATTTAAAAGAATTAGATAAGATGCCAATTAATACAACTGAAGTCATATGGAGCCCTGAAAATTATAGTATTCCTACTACTATGGTGAAAAAAAGATCTTTAAAAAACCTTATTTTTAAGTGGAAGTAAATTGTCTTCCACTTATTTATTTAAATTTAGTATAAATTTATTGTTTTCTAAATATAATTCAATAGTTAAATATTTACATAAGCTATATTAATTGAAATAAGGAGGATTAATTTGTCTACAGAAATATATATTGTTTCAGGTTTTTTAGGTTCTGGAAAAACTACATTAATTCAAAAACTTATAAGTGAGCATTTTAAAAATTATAAAGTTGTTTTAATTGAAAATGATTTTGGCGATATTAGTGTGGATGCAGCGCTTTTAAAATCTACTGGAATTAAGGTTAAAGAAATAAATTCAGGATGTATATGTTGCAGCCTTTCTGGGGATTTTATAAAAGCTTGCAAGGAATTAATTAAAGAATATAAGCCTGATAAAATAATCATAGAACCATCAGGGGTAGGGAAGCTTTCAGATATTCTAAATGCATTTAATGATGTTAGAATTAAAAATAATGTAAAGATAAAATCTAAGGTTACAGTCGTTGATGTGAAGCGATGTAAGATGTATGCTGATAATTTTGGTGAGTTTTTTATAGATCAAATTTTATATGCAGATACCATTGTTTTAAGCCATATTTATGGGGCTTTTGATAAGATAAATGAAACATTAGCGCTTATAAAAGAAATTAATAAAGACTCTACAATTATATCTAAGTCTTGGAATGACTTAAGGGCTTATGAAATATTAAATTTAAATAAGAAAAATAAAATTAAACAAGTAGAGCATAATCACCATGATCACAGTGATCATTCTAAAGAAGCAAAGGATGTATTTGATACCATAACTATTCAAACAAACAGGATGTTTTTGATTGATGATTTAAAAAAGAATATATTGAAATTAGAAAGCAACAAATGCGGCACAGTTGTGCGATTAAAAGGCATAGTAAAGGGGCTTAACGGATATTTAAATGTTCAATACATTAAAGGAAATGTTCATATAACAAATTGTAATTCAAAAGGTGATACCATATGTGTTATCGGAAAAAATTTAAATGGAGAAGAATTGCATAGAGTTCTCATGGGAGTGTGATTATGCAAATACCTGTATATGTTATCACTGGTTTTTTAAGTGAAGGCAAAACATCCTTTTTAAATGGATTGTTGCATAATACATCAAAAGCTTTAGTTATACAATTTGAATCAGGGCAAGAGCCTATAAATATTAAAAATAGCAATTTTAGTTTATTAAATATTAGCAAAAAAGATTTTGAAAATAAGGAAGGTTTTATTGCAGATGAGATTTATAAAAGGATTAAAGATTATAATCCAAAGGAAATATGGATAGAGTGGAATGGAGTTATAAAATTCTCTAAGCTTTATGAATTGTTTTTATATCCGTTGCTTTATAAAGCTTGTTTTATAAAAAAAGTAATACACATAGCTTGTGCAGATACTTTAGATATGCTAATTGGAAGAACTGGGGAAGCGCTTTTAGAGCAAATTTCTAATTGCGATATTTTCGTTATTAGAAATATATATAAAAATAGCGATTTTGTGAGAATTAAAAAGATGATAAAGAGCATTAATTCCACAGCAAAAGTTTATAAAATAGAAGAAGCTAAAAGTATTAATGAAAAAATTTTTTTAAAAAATCGTAACCAGATTAAATATTTTTTATTTGGCATTGTTCTAATTATTTTAGCATATTTTATGCTTATACCTGTGCTTAATAGCTTTAAATTTCCAGTGCATTTAATAATAGTGATGTTTTTAGGAATTGTTTTAGAGTCTTTTCCTTTTTTATTAATTGGGGTTTTAATTTCTTCTTTCATACAGGTTTTTATAACTAAAGAGGCTATTGAAAGAAGATTTCCAAAAAAACTTGGACTTGGTATGCTTTATGCAATATTGTTTGGATTTTTTCTGCCTGTTTGCGATTGTGCAGCTATTCCTATATTTAAAAGTTTAGTAAAAAAGGGAATTCCAATTTCAATTGCAGTTACATTTATGACAGCTTCACCAGTTATAAATCCTGTGGTTATTTTATCTACATATTATGCATTTAATGGAGATATTTTAATTGTACTTACCCGTTTGGGACTTGGAATTATATGCTCAGTGCTAGTTGGAGTTTTCTTTTATGCATTTCCTTCTAAAGAAAATGTGTTAAACAAAGGATTTGATGGAAGTTTATGCAATTGTGGGTGCTTTGAAGGTGTAGAAGGTGTAGTTACATTAAAAGGGAAGATATCATTATTTTTACGTCATTCTCAAACAGAGTTTTTTAATGTAGGTAAATTTTTGTTAATTGGGGCTTTTGCTTCTTCTGTATTTCAAGTGGCAATAAAAAAATCTTACTTTAACCATAATTTAAATGTTTTTATATCGCTTTTAGTGATGATGGTGCTAGCTTTCTTATTTTCTCTTTGCTCTTCATCAGATGCTATTATTGCAAAAAGCTTTGAATCTGTATTTCCAATGGTTTCTGTCATGGGATTTTTAGTATTTGGACCTATGATAGATGTTAAAAATGTTATTTTGCTGTCAAGCGGTTTTTCAAATAAATTTATAGGAAAAATTATTTTAGTGACCTTTGTGGTGTGTTTCTTATGTGTGTTTATAATTGGAAGCTTAAGCTTAGGGGGTTAAAATGCAGCGGAAGGTTATTAATTATCAAGTGCTAATAGAGATTTTGTGTTGCTTTTTATTTGCTGGGATTATGGATCATTTAATTGTAACATCAAAATACAAGTCCTATGTAACCCCAAAGATGGTACCTTATTTTTATTTTTTAGAAATTGTAATGTTTATATGGGCAGAAGCTGGTGTGTTTAGGCTATTTAAGCCGCAGTATAAATTTAGGTTATTTCATTGTTATGTTTTAGTAATACCTATTTTGCTTTTGATATTTTTTAATGGTGAAATAAATTCTGCAGATCTTGTTTTAAACTATTCGGGAAATGATGTAGAACATGATTTAATTCATTCTCATAATCATAACCACACTATTTTAATAACTGGAGTTGATAATTTAAATAAAACTATTTTTGTAAAAGATGAGGAGTTTAGCGGGTGGCTTCATGAATTATCTGTTTATGGGGAAAAATACATAGGATATGATATAAGAATAAAAGGATTTATATTTAGAGATGAAAATAAAATGAAAGATGATGAATTTTTAACTTGCAGGCTACAAATGTCTTGCTGCGCTCAAGATTTAACGCCTGTTGGAGTTATAACAAAATATGAAAAAGCTAAGGATCTTACATTGCATGAATGGGTAGAAGTTTATGGAACTTTAGAAATGAGCGATAAAGGTCTTTATATAGAAGCTATTAATATTTCTAAAGCTAAAAAACCTGTAAATGAATATGTATATCCGGTGGAATAAATCCTTCTTTAAATTAAGGAAGGATTTATTCATTATAGGATGATCTTCCTTTTGTGCTCATATTTAATATAATTTGAGCAAGTTCTTTAGCAGGTATTTTTAAGCCATCTTTAAGCCATTTTTGAATTACTCCTACGCTTCCGCTTGCTAAAAAATAAAAAATATATTCCCCAACTTCATTGTTTTGTGAAGTTTCATGAAGAATAAATGAAAAATGCTGCTTGCCTATGATTTTAATGAGTTCTTGTTGAAACCCTATGTCTCCATTTGTGTTTAAAAGAAGGTCAAAGAGCTCTGAATTTATTTCAATGTATTCTAAAATTTTTTGTATCATATCTGCAGATTCATATAGCTTGTCATTAAGGTTATAATTGCTTATTCTTTGATTAATATCATCGATAATTTCATTTTCTATTTTAAGTAATAAGTCATATTGATCTATATAATGAGAATAAAAAGTAGCACGGTTAACATCTGCATCATCACAGATTTCTTTAACAGAGATTTTTGAAATAGATTTTTCCTTTAAAAGTTTAACGAAGCTATTTTTTATTACCATTTTTGTATATTTAACTCTTCTATCTTCTTTTTTTAAATCCATTGATTAATCCCCTAACTAAAAAAAATTTTTGAAAGTGATGATATTTTTTAAACATTTCATGTGCATATGTTGTATAATTTTCATTTTATTAATATATATATGTTGTATTTTTTTCTTAATGTTAGTATACTATACCTTAGTTGAATAATCAACATGATGCTTATTAAAATTCGGAGGTAAGTAAATGGCGCTCATTGAGTTTAAAGATATAAAGAAAGAATATAATGTTGGAGATGTGGTAATAACAGCAGTTGAGAATTGTTCCTTCACAGTAGAAAAAGGAGAGCTTGTTGTAATACTTGGCCCATCTGGAGCAGGAAAGACAACTGTATTAAATCTACTTGGTGGAATGGATAGTCCAAGTAAGGGCAGTATTATTGTTGATAATAGCGAAGTTCATAAATTTAGAAAGAGAGATCTTATAAATTATAGAAGGACAGATATTGGTTTTGTATTTCAATTTTATAATCTAGTAGGAAACCTTACAGCTATTGAAAATGTAGAGCTTGCTTGCCAGATTTGTTCTGATTCACTTGACCCTAAGTCTATTTTAGAGCAGGTTGGCCTTTCTGATAGAATGAATAACTTTCCATCTCAATTATCAGGAGGAGAGCAGCAGAGGGTTGCTATAGCTCGAGCAATAGCAAAAAATCCTAAGCTGCTTTTATGCGATGAACCTACTGGTGCATTGGATAGTTCAACTGGACAAAAGATCATCGAGCTTTTGCAAAAAACTTGCAAAAAAATGGGAATGACTACGATTTTAATTACGCATAACGCTGTTATTTCAGAAATTGCGGACAAAGTTATTAAGATAAAAAATGGCACTGTACAGGACATAGTCGTTAACAAATGCCCTAAGAAAACTGAAGAGATTGTGTGGTGATTTAATTGCTGTATAAAAATATTTTAATGAAAATAAGAAAATCTTTTGGCAGATATATTTCTATTTTAATAATTGTTTTAGTTGGAGTTGGGTTTTGCTCTGGGATAATTGCAAGCTCTCCAGACATAATTAAAACAGCAGATAATTATTTTAAAAGTCACAATTTAATTAATTTTAAAATTGTAAGCACTATGGGGTTAACTGATGATGATGTTAGCGCTTTAAAATCATTAAAGGATGTGGATTTAGCTGTTCCAAGTTATTCTTTAGATGTTTTAAATGATGGAAAACCTATAAGGGTACATGCTTTAGAAGATTCTATTAATGCTGTTTCATTAGTTTCTGGAAGAATGCCTAAAGAGGACAATGAATGCATAGCAGATAGCAAAACATATAAAATAGGGGATAAAATTTTAATTGCAAATGATGTATCAGATAAAATAAAAAATATAGAATTTACTGTAGTAGGGACTATTGATTCAGTTTTATATTTAACTGATACTTATGGAAGCACAAATATTGGAGATGGGAAGCTTTATTCATTTATTTTTGTAAATAGAGATAATTTTACTCTAGATTTTTACACTGAAATTTATGTAAAAGCTTTGTGGAATAAAGGCGCAGTTGCTTATTCAAAGAATTATGATAGTTTATCGTCTAAACTTAATGATGAAATTGTAAATATTAAATCTCAAAGAGAAAATGCACGTTATGAGGAAATTTATAATAAAGCAAACAATGAAATTCTTGAAAATGAAGCAAAATTAAACGATGAAAAAGCAAAGGGTGAAAAGGAGCTAAAAGATGCTAAACTTCAGCTTGATGACAATGCTTTAAGCATACAAAATGCAAAGGATGAGATTTCTCGAAATGAAGAAATGCTTGAGATGGCAAATATGACTGATCCTAGCATTGATTATGCAAAATCTGAAATTCTTGAAAATGAAGAAAAATTAAATGAAGGTTATAAAGAATACAATGATAATTTAGCTAAGTTTAATTCGGAAATAAGCGATGCCCAAGGTAAAATAGATGATGGAAAGAAAAAGCTTTCTGAAATTGAAAGGCCGAAGTGGAATATTTTAAATAGAGAATTAATTGCTGATTACAACATATTAAAGGTTGGAACAAATACTATAACTTCTATTGCAACTGTATTTCCTATATTTTTTATGCTTATAGTTATGCTTATGACATCTAATACTATGGCTAGAATGATAGAAGAGGAAAGAAGCGAACTTGGAACTTTAACTTCTCTTGGATATGGAGATAACAGCATAATTTCAACCTATTTATTCTATGTTTTATCTGCTTCAACAATAGGAATTTTAGGTGGATTTTTCTTAGGGTGTGCAGTGATTCCTAAGATAATCTTTGGTTGCTTTAATTTTTATTTGCCAGATATTGCAATAAGCTATGATTTAAAAACATTTTTAATAATTTTCATATTTTCACTTACAGTTATGGTTTTGGTAACAATAATATCTTGCAACAGAGAATTAAAGCATAAACCTGCAATGCTCCTTAGACCAACTCCTCCTAAAAGCGGTCAGAGAATACTCATTGAAAAAATTGGACCTGTATGGAAAAACTTATCCTTTACATGGAAAGTAACCATGAGGAACATGTTTAGGTTTAAAAAAAGAGGGATAATGACAATAATTGGAGTAGCAGGATGCACTGCGCTACTTGTCACTGGATTTGGTATAAGGGATAGCATTAGCGGTGTTGCTGAGAAACAATATGGTGGAATATTAAAATACGATAATTTTATGGTGCTAAAGGATGAAACAAAGGCTATTGATTCAGAATTAAAGGATGTTTTAAATAAAGAACAAGTAATTGATCCTGTTTTAATAAAGCAAAGTTCATTTAAATTAGAGCAAAACAATACATCTATGGATTTCTTTTTAATTGTGCCTGAAAATGAAGATGTGTTTTATAAATATTACAATTTAAAAAGCTTAGATTCAAACAGTATTAAACTTTATGAAAATGGAGTTATAATATCAGAAAAGCTTTCAGAAGTATTTAAAATAGGCAAAGGGGATTCTATTAATGTAAAAGATGCTGACAATAACCCTTATACTTTAACTGTATCTGATGTATGTGAGAATTACACAATGAACTACGTATATATGAATAAGAGCATGTATAATAAGGTATTTAGCAGAGAAATAAATTACAATGCCATTGTTTCAAAGTATAAAGGGGATGAAAAGGCTTTAGCTAAAAACTTAATAGATAGCGATTTGATTTTAAATGTGGTATTTACCAGCGATGTTTTAGAGAAAACAGTTGAAAGCAATAACAGCTTAAACAGTGTTATAATTTTAATTGTGGTTGTAGCCTCATTGCTTGCTATAATTGTACTATATAATTTAACATCAATTAATATAAGCGAGAGAAAGCGTGAAATTGCCACACTTAAAGTCCTTGGATTTACAGATAGTGAGACAAATCAATATATTTATAGGGAAGCTATGATTTTAACATTTGTAAGCGTTGCTGTGGGGCTTTTACTTGGAGTAATTTTACACCATGCCATAATAGGCTTTATTGAAGGAGCAGATACGGTATTCTTTAAAAATGTTAGACTTATGACTTTTGTATGGTCATCTTTAATTACATTTGCATTTTCTTTAATCATGCAAATAGTAACTTATTTTAAATTAAAAGATATAGATATGATTGGTTCATTAAAATCAGTTGAATAAGAAATTCACACCGGACTTATCTGGTGTGAATTTTTAATTGTCATGAAAACAAAAATACTCTATACTAATATTGTTTCCTAGATAATAAAATTGGAGGATATTCATATGAGAAATGAATTTGTAAGATCAAATGATGGAACAAATATAAATTATAAAGTTTTAGGAGAAGGCCCTGGGATTTTAGTTGTTCATGGTGCTTTTAGAGGAGCTAAGCATTATTTAGCTATGGCAGAGCATTTAAAAGATAAATTTACAGTTTATATTATGGATAGGAGAGGGCGATTTGAAAGCGGCCCTAAGGGAGATGATTATTCTTTAAAAAAGGAATGTGAAGATGTTTTATCTATATTAAAAAAGCATGATATAAAATACCTATTTGGGCACAGCTTTGGAGCTCTTGTTTCTTTAAATGTGGCTTTAGAATATAAATTATTAAAACTTTGCATATATGAAGCTCCTAACATTGATTTAATGGATTTATCTTGGTTTCCTAAATTTGAGGAAGAAATAAATAAAGAAGAATTTATAGATGCTTCAATTACGTTTATAAAGGGCATGGAGATGCTTGGAGACATGCAAAATATACCTGATGACATTTTAAAGATGAATTTTACAAAGATGGCTCAGTTAAAAAAGGATCAGTGGAATGAAAATTCTAAACTTCTTTCAACTGTACCTATTGAAATAAGGGCAATTATGGATTCAGATTCTAGAAATTTTGATAAATTTAAAAATGTAAATGTTGAAACTTTAATTTTAACAGGCGCTAAAAGCCCAAGTTATTTAAGAGAAGCTCAAGATATTTTGCAAGGCTTGATTAAAAATTCAAAGAAAACTTGCTTTGAAGGATTAAGTCATAATGGACCTGATGAAGAAAACCCTGAAAAGGTTGGACTTAAGCTTAGGGAGTTTTTTTAGAAGTATTTCTCACTCTTTTTTATAAAATTATTGACTAGGACCTTAGGTGTTAGTTTATGCTAAATATATAGATAAGAAAGGGTGATATTTATGCTTATTAAAGAAGCTTGTGAAACTTGTCATATGACCAAAAAAGCTGTTGAGTATTATGAGAATAAAGGATTAATTAAGCCTTTAATACTTGAAAATGGGTATAGAAATTACGATGAAAAAGATATATGCACTTTAAAGGAAATATCTGTTTTAAGAAAATGTGGCATAAGCATAAAGGACATTAAAGGTATTTTAGCTTGTGAAAATAAAAAAGCTGCAATTAAAAAAATGAAATATATTAATGAAATTAGAATTGAAAAACTTAGAGCTTATCCCTAATTAAAACTGTACAAGTAGTAAGAAAAAATGATAAAATTGAAATAAAAAATCATTGGGGTATGTGTGATGAAACAAGAAAAATCATGGGAAATAACAGAAGAATTTTGGGAAGAAGTAAAGC
>JAVBPD010000054.1:0-55588 GCA_031549885.1 Clostridiaceae bacterium | reverse complement strand
GCCAGTGCATATAGCAGCTTAGGCTATGGCTCTTTTATCAAGCCATACAGTTTAGTTTATAGTCTTAAACTGGACTTACACACAAAGTTTTACTTAGAAGATGTTTGACTTCTAAAACCTCATACTTTGTTCACTTTTCAATGGTCGTTTTTACAACTTTTTCTTGTTGCCAATTAAAAAAATTGGATTAAGTACAATATAGCATATAAAAGCAAATTGTTGTTTAAAAGTGTCTTCAAAGAAGCCAAATACCTTATATTCCAATGCTTGAAAGCATGGGCTTTACGGTATTATTCTGTAAGACAACAATGCTAAAAAAATTAATGGATGAGGAAAACATTAAACGTGATTATGTGACACTTGATGATTTAACTGAACGTGATATGGCAAAAAATGACCCAAAGATGTTTTTTCAAATCCACAAGCCACCTGTTTTTATAGATGAAGTGCAATATGCTCCTGAGCTTTTTCCATATATAAAAATATTAATTGACAAAACCCATATTCCTGGTGATTTTTGGCTCACTGGTTCACAAATCTTTAAACTAATGAAAGGTGTGCAGGAATCTCTTGCTGGCCGTGTTTGCCTTTTGAATATGTCACCTATGTCTCAATCAGAAATTAATGGTATACCAACTAAACCATTTAAACTTAATATTGATTCTCTTTTATTAAGAAGTAAACAAATCAAATCAGTAGATACTCCTAAGCTGTTTGAGGGAATTTTTAATGGTGGAATGCCTGCTTTTATTAGTGGTCAGTACACAGATAGAAGATCAATCTATAGCAGTTATATCAGTACTTATATTGACCGTGATGTGAAAGAGCTTTCTGGAACAATAGATTCTTTAAAGTTTATGAAATTCATAACTTGTACAGCAGCATTATGCGGTGAGATGGTTAATTACAAAACCATTGCTGATGCTGCTGATATAGATCAAGCAAAAACAAAAAATTGGCTGAATATTTTAGAAACATTAGGAATAATCTTCTATTTACATCCTTATTCAAATAATGTATTAAAACGAACAATTTCAAAGCCAAAACTATATTTTTATGATACAGGGCTTGTATCATATCTTGCTAAGTGGAGTAATAGTGAAACACTTATGAATGGCGCTATGAGTGGAGCTATCTTTGAAAATTATGTTGTTTCTGAGATAATTAAAAGTTATTATAACAGTGGGATTGAACCATTTATTTACTATTATAGAGATAAAGATACAAAGGAAATAGATATCATTATGGAAGGGGATGGTAAACTCTATCCTATGGAAATAAAAAAAACAGCCACCCCAGGAGTAAAGCTTACTAAAGTGTTTGGTGTCATTGAAAAATCTCCACTTATACGTGGTACAGGAGCAGTTTTATGCACAAGCGACAAGCTTTCTGCATTTGATAGCAATAATTTAATTGTTCCTGTTTGGATAATTTAACCAAAATAAGACTATAAACTAATTATTAAATGGTGGCCCACATCTGTTATCTAGATGTGGGCCAAATATTATTATGTTTAATAAGCAGTCCAACCGCCGTCTACAACAATGCATTGTCCATTTATAAAACTAGAATCGCTACTTGCAAGAAATACTGCTACATTGGCAATTTCAGAAGGCTTACCTGATCTTGGATTTGATGACATTCCAGCATTAGCACGAGCCATACCAGTTTGATTTATATTTTTCATAAATTCTCCAGATCCTATTTCTGTTTCAACAGCACCTGGACAAATTGCATTACATCTTATATTTTGATTTGCATACATAAAAGCTGTATTTTTGGTTAGACCAACAATGGCATGTTTAGAAGCGGTATAAGCTGCTCCGGCGCGACAGCCATAGAGACCACCAACTGAAGCAGTATTTATTATTACACCTTCGTTTTGTTTTAAAAATATATCCATAGCTTTCTTCATAGCCATGAAAGGACCATAAACGTTGATTTTCATTACCCTATCAAACATTTTGTAATCTGTTTCTAAAACTGAACTCATATCATCCATAATGCCAGCATTATTCACAAGTATATCTAATTTTCCAAATAACCTGCAAGCTTCATCAATCATGCTTTCAATTTGCTTTTCATCAGATACATCAGCAGCAAATGGTATGATTTCACCTTGAAAGCTTTTAGCATCATCTGCTAAAGCATTTAATCTGTCAATACGTCGAGCTACAGCAAGAACCTTTGCACCTTCTTCTGCAAATTTTAAGGAAATCTCTCTACCCATACCAGAACTTGCACCTGTTACAATAGCAACTTTATCTTGTAATTTCATAATAGATACCTCCTTAAAGTATTTGTATATTAATTATAACATAGTAGAGGCATATCAATATAAAAATAAAAATAATTTATGGTATAATATTCGTTAATTTTAAATATAACCACTTATCATTTAAAATATTACAAGCTATCCATTCTTCATTTTCCATTTTAAATTCGTTTATAAGTATATCGTATCCATTGGTAAGCCTAACAAAATCAAACCTATATTGAGATCCATAGCCGGAGCCATATATTTTTACCAATGAATTTTCATATTGTATTCTCTCTATTTTTTGTATAATTTCTAAGTCATTTTTATAAACAATATCTACAATAAGTTTTCCATCATAATTCCAAGAATGATAAGGTGCACAAAGAAAATCCTCAGGTTTATAGGAAATTTTACTTATTTTCCATGATTCCTTGGTAAAAATCACTGTAAATATACCATAATAATACCCAAAATAGCTTATATTTTCGTGGTTTTCGGTATTTTTATTTTTTTCTTTTCCTGTAATTACTTCAACTTCAATCATGTAGTTCATTTCGTTAACTATGTTCGTTCCAACATTTTCTATAGCTTGAACATTTAAAAGATTTATATGACCAATGCCTTTGTGTAAATCAATATATTTATCTAAACTCATGTGATTTTTAACCTCATCAGTAAATAACCTATATGCAAAAACATATGGGAAATTTGAATAACCAATGCTTCCACATCCACCTGTGAACCCATTCATATTAGAAGCTTCTTGTAGTATATCATAGTATATAAATGGCACTGCTCTGGAATTATTTATATTTAAAGGAGAGTTTTTATTATATAAATTTGAATATGAGTATGGATTTTTTAATGTATTTTTTTTGGATGAACGGTGGTATCTTTCGTTTGAATAATACTCTGTAGACATCTAAAACCTCAAGTTAAATAAATTAATTTATAATAAGATATGCTTCTTTGAAATTATTTAAGCATATTTGCAAAATTTTAGACGCATTCAAATAATAATTATTTTAAATGCTTTAACTTACAATTTATATGAGGTATATTATAACTGTAATTGATTACACAATATTGAATTATAGGAGGATTTTTATGAAAAACTATCCAGCAGAACCTTTTAGAATTAAGGTTGTTGAAGTACCAAATTTTTTAACTAAGGAAGAGCGTGAAAGTGAGATAAAGGCTGCAGGTTATAACACTTTTCTTCTAAAATCTGAAGATTGCTATATTGATCTTTTAACTGATAGTGGAACCAATGCTATGAGCGATAAGCAATGGGCTGGAATTATGATTGGAGATGAAGCTTATGCAGGTAGCAGAAATTGGCTTCACCTTGAGGAAACAATTAAAGAATATTATGGCTTTAAGCATGTAATACCTACACACCAAGGTAGAGGTGCTGAGAATATTCTCTCTCGCCTTTTGATTAAACCTGGTGATTACGTACCAGGAAATATGTATTTTACTACCACAAGATATCATCAGGAAGCAAATGGTGCAACGTTTAGAGATATTATTTGCAACGAAGCCCATGATTCTGCAATAAATATTCCTTTTAAAGGAAATATAGATATAAATAAATTACAAGCGCTTATTGATGAAGTTAGAGCTGATAAAATTCCATATATTTGTCTTGCAGTTACAGTTAATTTAGCTGGGGGGCAACCTGTTTCCATTGCAAATATGAGAGATGTAAGGAAAATTGCAGATAAATATGGAATTAAAATTTTCTATGATGCTACTAGATGTGTTGAAAATGCTTACTTTATAAAGATGAGAGAGCCGGAATTTAAAGACACTACTATAAAAGATATAGTTAAAGAAATGTTTAGCTATGCTGATGGAGCTACTATGAGCGGTAAAAAGGATTGCCTTGTAAATATAGGTGGATTCCTTGCTATGAATGATGATGATATTTATACAAGGGCTAGAGAAATGGTAGTAGTTTTTGAAGGAATGCCTTCATATGGAGGTATGGCTGGGCGCGATATGGAAGCTATGGCTATTGGAATAAAGGAAAGTGTTAGGTTTGAATATATTCAGCATAGAGTTGAACAAGTGGCATATCTTGGAGATAAACTTTTAGAAGCAGGCGTTCCTATTGTTGAGCCAGTTGGAGGTCATGCAGTATTTTTAGATGCTAAAAGATTTCTCTCTCACTTAACCCAAGATGAATTTCCAGCTCAGAGCCTAGCAGCTCATCTTTATATTGAATCAGGGGTAAGATCTATGGAAAGAGGTATTGTATCTGCTGGACGCGATAAAAATACTGGAGAAAATCATCATCCAAAATTGGAGCTTGTGCGCCTTACCATTCCAAGAAGAGTTTATACTTATGCTCATTTAGATATAGTAGCTAATGCAGTTATAGAGCTTTATAAAAAAAGAAATACAATAAGGGGATTAAGGTTTGTATATGAACCTCCTATGCTTAGATTTTTTAATGCTAGATTTGAATTAATATAGCTTGTTAAGAATAGATCCTTAATAAAGGTGAACTTAACAAATATTTAAAAGACAATAGAATATATTAGTTTTATCATGTTAATAATTAAAAGAGTTCAAATGATTTTGAATTCTTTTAATTTTTTTTGGAGGGTAATATGAGACGATGGAAAGACTTTAAACATTTAGATATATATAACCTTCATGAGAAGAAAATAGGGTTTTCTAAAGATATTGTTGTAGATTTTTATAAATGGAAAGTAGTGGGCATTACCATGTCAAACAGTTCTTTTTTTTCAAAGAAAAATGGCTTCATGCAAAATTACATATCAAATGCTGATTTTGAAAATGAAAAAATCACCGTTAGAGCTATCGATTCCATAAAAGGGGATACATTTTCTAAAATAAAGGGTATTGAAATAGTAGATAATAGCAAATGCATAGTGGGAGTTTTAGATGATTTATATATAGACGATGATTATAAAATAAAAGCAATACTCATATCTTGTGGCCTTATAGTAAACTTCATTGAAGGAAAGAGAGTAGCTCTTACTGAGGATCTTAAATATAATTCCAAATATATTTTTTTAAATAAGAAAATTGAAGATACATTAATTAGCGTACCTCATGGTGTATCAAAGGAGATATGTTAATAATGCAGTTTAGAACAATTATAAATAGTAGAGTTTTTTTAAAATTACTTACTATAATCATTCCTTTAGCGTTTATATTAGCTTTAAATATACCTGTTATAAGGTATGCATTTTCAATAATTGTAATATCTTTTATAGTTTCTTATATTTTATCTCCTGCAGTTAAATATTTAGTCAAAAATAAAATGAATAAAAAAGCAGCTACTTTATTTCTAATATTTATGTTTTTAGTGATTTTTGTAGCTATTGTATCAATACTAATTCCATCTATTATAATGGAAACAACAGGAGCGCAAAAGGAATTTGAAACTATAAGCGAATTAATTAAAAACATTGAAAGTGAAATTTCACAATTCACAAAAAATAAAGACAGCATATTTTTAATACAAGAGCTATACTCTAACATTCAAAACTTTGTATCTACATCTTTAATAGTTTTGTTAAACTATATAATGTCAATAGGAGAAAATATAGTAGGGCTTTCTGTTGTTCCAGTTATAACTTACTACATTATTGTTGATGGCGAAGAACTAATAGGAATAATATTGAAATTTTTTCCTGTTGTTGTTAGAAATTCAATTAAGCTATTTTGGAAAGATATTGATAAAGTTTTGAGAAGATATATTTATTCACAGTTTTTATTAAGTGCATTTGTATTTATATTTACTTTTGCAGCTCTTTATGTATTAAATATTAAATATGCGCTGTTGTTGTCCATTTTAAATGGAATATTTAATATTATACCTATATTTGGACCAATAATAGGAACAGTTCCTGCGCTTCTTATTGCATTCATAATGTCACCTTACAAAGCCTTATACGTGTTTATTGCATATTTTATAATACAACAAGTAGAAGCCGACGTTATTGCCCCTAAAATCACTGGGGAGACCATTAACATACATCCAGTAGTAGTTATAATATTAATACTAATTGGTCAAAAAATTGGCGGAGTATTTGGAATGATAGTATGCGTCCCAATTGCAGCTATAGTGAAAATTATATACGAAGACATAAACTATTATTTTTTCTAATTGACATTAAGAAAACTGTCTTATATAATGAATTAAAATAATATAAGGCAATGATAAAATGAGTAAGATTTACTCGCTATTTCAGAGAAGGAGCAATTGGTGAAAGCTTCCATAGCAGTATCTTTGAAAGCTGTTTTTGAGCCTATACGCTAATGAGAGCATTTTTTTAAAAATGCAATTAGGGTGGTACCACGGATTTTACTTTCGTCCCTTAACATTAAGGAATGAGAGTTTTTTTATTTAAATTTTTAAACTATAAAGGAGATAACATTATGGAAAAAATGAGTTTAAATCAAATTCGTAGCGAATTTTTAAATTTTTTTAAAAGCAAGGAACATTATATTGAAAAGAGCTTTCCCTTAATACCTCAAAACGATAAAAGCCTGCTTCTTGTAAATGCAGGAATGCAACCGCTAAAACCTTATTTTACAGGGCTTAAAACTCCGCCATCTAAGCGCATGGCTACTTATCAAAAGTGCTTAAGAACAGGTGATATAGATAATGTAGGTATTACATCTAGACACGCAACATTTTTTGAAATGCTAGGAAATTTTTCATTTGGAGATTATTTCAAAAGAGAAGCTATTAGATGGGCTTGGGAATTTGTTACTGAGAATTTAAAATTATCTAAAGATAGATTATTTGTAACAATATATTTAGATGATGATGAAGCCTTTGACCTTTGGGTTGAAGAAACTGGTATTTCTAAAAATAAAATATTTAGATTAGGAAAAGAGGATAATTTCTGGGAAATTGGCCTTGGACCATGTGGACCTTGCTCTGAAATTTATTATGACAGAGGAGAAGGAGAAATAAACAGCCTTGAAGAATTTATGAAGGCTACAGACGAAGATAGAATTGTAGAATTTTGGAATCTTGTTTTTACTCAATTTGATAAAGATGAAGAGGGAAATTACACAAAGCTTAAAAATCCTAATATAGATACAGGTATGGGACTTGAGAGAATATCAACCATTATGCAAGGGGTAAATAGCATATTTGAAGTTGATGCAATTTATAACATATTAGATGAAGTATCAAAAGAAACTGGTGTAAAATATAAAGAAAGCTTTGAAAGCGATGTTTCTATTCGCATTATTACCGATCATTTAAGAAGTATAACATTTTTAATTTCTGATGATGTAATTCCATCAAATGAAGGAAGAGGATATGTTTTAAGAAGATTAATAAGAAGAGCATCTAGACATGGCATAAAGCTTGGTGCAAATAGAATGTTTTTGCATAGAATATTTAAAGTTGTTGTAGATAATTTCAAGGAAGCATATCCAGAGCTTTTAGAAAAACAGGAGTATATTGAGAAGGTTATAAAGCTTGAAGAAGAAAAGTTTAATGAAACTGTTGATACAGGTTTAAGTTTGCTTAACAATTATTTAAAAGAATTAAATAAAAATAATGAGAAAGTTATTAAAGGAGATTTAGCTTTTAAATTATACGATACTTTTGGGTTTCCTATAGAGCTTACATCTGAGATACTTTTTGAAAAAGGAATAAAGGTTGACATGGATGGCTTTAATGAGTGCATGAATAAGCAAAAAGAAATGGCAAGTAGTGCAAGAGAAAAAACTAACTACATGGGAAGCGATGATACTGTTTTAAATAAAATACCGCTTGATTTTAAAAATGATTTTTTAGGTTATGAAACAATAGAATCTAAAAGTACAATTAGGTACATAATAAGAGAAAATAAATTTATAGATAGCGCAAAAGCTTTAGATGAAGTAATAATTGTATCAGATGCTACACCTTTTTATGCAGAAAAGGGTGGTCAGGTTGGAGACACAGGTATTATATTTAATGAGGAAATAAAAATAGAAGTAAGCGATACTAAATTAAATATAAATGGAAATACTTTGCATATATGCAAAGTATTAAATGGAAATGTAAATGTAGGCGATGAAGTGACTTTAAGAGTTGATGAAGCAAGAAGAAAGAATATAACAAGAAATCATACTGCTGCCCATTTGTTAAACCAAGCTCTTAGGGATGTTCTTGGAAAGCACATTAATCAAGCTGGCTCATATATAGATAGTGAAAGAACTAGATTTGATTTCACACATTTTTCCAATCTCTCGCATGACGAAATCATTAAAATAGAACAAATTGTGAACAATGAGATTATGAAAGCTAGTGAAGTTAAAACCATTGAAATGCCTATTGAAGAAGCTAAGGAAAGCGGAGCTATTGCATTGTTTGATGAAAAGTATGGAGATGTTGTAAGAGTTGTTAAAGTTAGCGATTATTCCACTGAATTTTGTGGTGGATGTCATGTTAAAAATTCTGGTGAAATAGGGCTTTTTAAAATCGTAGCTGAATTTGGAATAGCATCAGGAATAAGGAGAATTGAAGCTGTATCAGGTACCAATTTAATGAATTATCTATATCAAAATGAAAGTGTCATTAAATCCATTGGTGAAATGACTAAAGTTGGCATTAGTGAAATGGCATTTAGAGTTAAACAGCTTTATGGTACCATAAAGGAGAAAGATAAAATTATTCTAGATTTAAAAGGAAAGCTTGCTTCAATGGATATTGATAATATCATAAGTAATAAAACTTTTGTAAAAGGAATAAATTTAATTAGTGCAAAAGTTGATAATATAGAAACTGAGCAAGTTATTTTACTTGCAAACAAAATTAAAGACAAAGTAAAAAATTCTGTAGTGCTTCTTGGATCAAGCGATGAAAATAAAGTTTTCTTTATATGTGTGGCAGATAACTTGGCTATGGAAAAGGGTGCTCACTGTGGTAAAATAATTAAAGAGGTTGCTAAAGCTTGTGGTGGTAACGGCGGTGGTAGGAAGGATATGGCTCAAGCAGGAGGAAAGGATGTTTCGAAATTAAACGAAGCAATTTCATATTCAAAACAAATAATTGAAGATTTAATAAAATAAAACAAAAATTTTAAATTATTATGTTTACAGATTGTTAATCTATATACATAATGTATAATATGGATTATAATATAAATAATTATTTAAAGAAGGTGGGGTTAATATGCAAGATTTTACAAAGCAATTTGAATTGATAAAATCTAATAAAGAACTCACAAAAGAAATTTTGAAAGAGATATTTCAATCGCTGCAAGAAAAGGGATATGATCCAATTAGTCAGTTAGTTGGATACTTGATATCAGGAGAACCTACTTATATAACAAATTATAACGGCGCCAGGTCTTTAATAAGAAAGTTAGAAAGAGATGTAATATTAGAAGAGGTCTTAAAAGTATACTTAGGAGTAAGTGAATGAGATTTCTGGGATTAGATATTGGGGATAGAACTATTGGCATGGCCATAAGTGATCCTACATATATTATTTCTCAAGGACTTTATACTATTAAAAGAACTAGTCTAGAAGCTGATTTAAATGAAGTAATCAAAGTATGCAAAGAATATGAAGTTTGCAGGATTGTTTCAGGGCTACCTATAAACATGAATGGTACATTAGGACCTCAAAGTGATAAAGTAAAGGAATTTTGCCACCACCTGTTATCTAAAATAGAAATTGAATTAGTATATCAAGATGAAAGATTAACATCAGTAGCAGCAAATAAGGCTATGATTGAAGGAGATTTTTCAAGAAAAAAAAGAAAAGGATTAGTAGATAAAATGGCAGCAACATTTATCTTACAAGTCTATCTTGATAGTTTAAAAAGGAAGTGCTAAGATGGATTTAGATCCTAAAATAATAACACTTACAGATGAAAATGGTAAAGCAGTGGATTTTGAAGTTATCAATAAAATTGACATTGAAGAAAATGAATATGTAATAGTTTTGCCGATTGAAAGCGATACAGAAGAAGGAATAATATTAAAGATAGTTGAATTTGAAAATGGTGAAGAAGGTTTCACAACTGTTGTTGATGATGACGAGTATCAAACAGTTGTAGATGCTTTTGATCTATGGAATGAAGAAAATTAAAGTATATACTTACTAAAAAAATCTCTTTTTGTAAGAGGTTTTTTTTGTTATGAAAATAATTTAAATTTATAGTAACTTTTGACATTGAGATATCTTTATTTTAAATGATATAATACCATTATAAATTGATAAAAAACGAGGTGATACTTATGGCTTTGAATAAAAGTGAAGTAGACTTATTAGCCTCCAATGGGGCTGCTATAAAAAATGGAGAAGATCTAGCAAAGAAAAAACGTTTTACAAAGCTTTATAAGACTTGCGATGATTTACTTTTATTCGGAGAATGTTTAGGAAGTGGCAAGAATCCTTATGTTGTATCTGTAGATTTTATTGATGAAAAATCCCCTGTATTTAGATGTTCTTGCCCTAGTAGACAAATCCCATGTAAACATGCACTAGGCCTTTTATATTCTTTTGTAAATGGAGCAAAGTTTTTAATAGAAGATATTCCAGAAGACATTGCAGCAAAAAGACGAAAAATAGAAAATAAGAATGAAAAGAAAAAAGAAACAAAGGAGAATAGCAGCGAAAACAAAAAAACTGCTATGACAAAGAGCCAAAAGGCTGCTTTAATAAAGAAAATAGATATTCAACTTCAAGGTATAGACATTGCAGAAAAGATTGTATTTTCAATTGTAAATAATGGATTAGCATCAATTAATGGAAGAGATAGGAAAATATTTGAAGATCAAATTAAACAATTGGGAAATTATTATATTAGTGGCATTCAAACAGCTATTTCAGACTTTTTTTTAAAACAGAGTGCTTATAAAGAAAATGACGTTAAAACAATCAATCAAATTATATATACATATTCTCTTATTAAACAAGGACGAGATTATTTAATTAATAAAAAGGATGATCCTGAGAAAAACATAGATCTTTCCTCTTCTATTGAAGAACAAATGGGGTATGCGTGGAAGCTTAGCGAGCTAAATGAATATGGCCTAAAGGAAGAAAATGTTAAATTAATACAATTAGGTTTTTATAGTTATGATGATTATGCAAGAAAAGAATACATTGATGAAGGATACTTTATAAGTTTAAACTCTGGAAAGCTATATAAAACTAAAAACTACAGGCCATATAAAGCATCAAAATATATTAAAGAAGACGATAGTATTTTTAGCTGTTTAGAAATAGATGAGCTTTTTATTTATCCCGGAGCAGTAAATATGAGAATTAGATGGGATAGCTTTAAATCAGTGCCAATTGAAAAAGATCATATAGAAAGCATTAAAGGATTTGCAACTAAAGACTTTTTAGATTTAACAAAGTGGGTTAAAAATGTAATTAAAAACCCTTTATCTGCTAAAAACCCAATTGCTATAATTAAAATTGATAAATTAAAAAAAGCAGCTAATGGTGAAAGATATATAGCTTTTGACGATGGAGGAAATAGTTTAATTTTATCTGATATTTCATTTTTAAAAGAGGGCTTAACAAATATTTTAGAAAATCTACTTAGTACAGATAAAAATTTATATATGGCTGTTATGTTTGAAGGATACATTGAAGAAGCTCTTTTAATAGCTAGACCATTATCTGTTATAGAAGATGACAAAGTTTTAAGAATACTTTATTAAGATTGAGGGTGAAGATGTGAAAATTAAGCCTCTATTTGATTTATTGCAGGAGATAAATAGATTATTTATAGCTGGATCAAGTTGTGCTTATGGTGATCCAAGATTAATTAAACTTATTCCTATTTTTAAAAAATTAGGCGAGAAATCTCCTGTATTTAATAAATTAAAAGAACAGTTAGAATTTATTGTAAATAATAATAATGAGTCTTCAAGGGCACTTCTTGAAATTGGAGTTTTGCTATATTCTATTTTATATACTCAGGTGGAATCTACATCAGATGAGGAATTAAAGGATCTTAATTTGTTGGATATTGAGCATGAGAAAGTTACTAATATACCATATTCAAAACTTAAACCTCTTATAGAAGCTCTTTCATCAAGTAATTCTGGAAGGCTTGAAATAATAAAAGATGGATACAAAGAAGGGCTTTTTAAAGATGTAAGAACCCATAGATATTTAGCAGATGCTATTTGCGACAAATATTCTGAAGTTTCATCTTTTGTGGGCAATGTTATTATACCATCTGTAGGGCCAGCTATGGTTCCATATATTAAAGAAAAGATGGATGTTAAGGGAAAGACTTACGATGCTTTAAGGCTTAGAATTTTATATGATTTTAAAGATAAATCAGTAGATGATTATATAAAACAAGCATTAGATGAGGGAAGCTCTAATGTTTTAGTAGAAGCTATTAATATATTAAAAGATGATGAGAAAAATGAAGATATAATTTTAAGTTTAGTTTCTGATAGAAGAAGGGATGTTAAAGAAGCAGCTCTTATAGCTCTTTGCAAACAAAAATCTAAAGAAGGAATTAAAAAATCTATAGATTTATTTTTGTCAAAGCAGTTTAAATGGTCAATTGAACCTTTAAGATACATAAATGAAAGAGAATATAATGAAATCTTGTTTAAACAAGTAAAATTAGCATTTGATGAATGTTTTAAGAAAAACGTTGAATTATCAAAGGCGTTAGAAGATTTTCAAGATAAATTACAAGTTTTAGCTTTTAAAGATGAAGATTATATTTTTGATTTTTTTAAAGAGCTATACTTAAAGAATGATCTTGAAAAGCTCTCAAAATATAACCCTAATTCAATATTTTACATTAGAAATTCTATCGAACAAATACTTTTAAATAACAATGATGAAAAAAGTTTTACGCTTATAAGAGAACTTTGTGAAATGGAAAACGTAGTTAAAAAATCTGATTATTTAGTTTCAGTTTTTTTTAAAATGGCATTTTTAAGGCTTTCAAAAGAAGAAATGTATGATGTATTTTCAAAACATTATATAAATGGACGATTGCCTCTAAGTTGTTTCTGTATTTATTCTTTAGAAGAAAACTTTGATAAAAATTACTATGTTTATAATTATGATTTTTCAAATTTAGACATATTAAAAATTGATAAAAGATGGGTACCACTGCTCGTAAAGGGTAAAAAAACATCAAGTAAAGAAAACAATTATGAAAGGGCTCAGGATATTCGGTTGGCCACAGTTTTATTTAATAAAGATGAACAAAATCAACTAGAAGGATTTGAAAAATTATTAAAAAATATAGCTAATGAAAAAAATATTCCAATTTATTTAAAGGATTTAGTAGAATGCTTAATTGATGTTCAAAAATTTAATATGCCAGAATTTATGCTTGGTTTAATAGAATCTTCCAAATCTAAGAATTTTAGGCATATAGTTGATTTAATTACTAATGTGGAAATATTAAAAAAATTTCCTAAATCAAGCAAAGATAGATTTTTAAAATTGTTCAATGAAACTAAAATAGATAAATTTTTTAATGCAGCTACCATTATAGATTCAGAAGGAAAGGAAGAATAATATGAGCGAAATATTGAGGCTTTCTTGTGAAAAGTTATATGAAAATGAACTTAAGATACTTATGGCAAATGATAAGGATGATAAGCCATTTGGTTGGAAATTATCTCCTAATGCAGTTTTAAAATTTATAATTGGTGATAAAAATATTACCCCTAAATACATGGGAAACAAAAGATTAGTTGAGGTAGCTATTGCAACTTTATTAACAGATAGATCTCTTTTATTAATTGGAGAGCCTGGAACTGCTAAATCTTGGCTTTCGGAAAATTTGGCAGCTGCTATTTGCTTTGATTCAAATAAGGTAATTCAAGGAACAGCAGGTACCAGTGAAGAGCAAATAAGGTATACCTGGAATTATGCTATGCTTATTGCAAATGGTCCATCAAATGAAGCTTTAATAAAGAGTCCCATATTTCGCGCTATGGAAACAGGAACTATAGCAAGATTTGAGGAAATATCACGTTGCCAATCGGAAATTCAAGATGCTCTTATATCTATAATGAGTGAAAAAAATATTTCCATACCAGAACTTGCTACAGAAGTAAATGCATTAAGGGGATTTTCTATAATTGCAACAGCTAATACAAAAGATAGAGGGGTAAACGACATGTCATCTGCTTTAAAAAGAAGGTTTAATATAGTAGTGCTTCCTACACCTTCAAGCATTGATGTGGAAATAGACATTGTAAAGAGAAGGGTATCTGAAATTGCAACAAATTATAGATTAAAAGCAAACCTTCCTGCTGATGATGTAGTATTAAAAGTAATTACTATATTTAGAGAACTTCGAAAAGGAATGACTTTAGATGAGAAGCAAAAATTGAATTCTCCAACAGGGGTTATATCAACAGCAGAAGCTATATCGCTTATAACAAATTCTATGGCTCTTGCCCAAAGTTTTGGAAATGGTGAAATATCAAGTGAGGATTTAGCTGCAGGGCTTCAAGGAGCAATTGTAAAAGATGAAACTAAGGATAAAATAGTTTGGAAGGAATATTTAGAAAATGTTATGAAAAAACGAGGTGCTGATTGGAGAAGCCTTTATAATTCCTGCTCTTTTATGAATAGCTAGGTGCTTTATGGAAAATAATTTATGCTATGAAAATCTTTCTATTTTTGGCATTAGGCATCTTTCGCCAGCGGCTTCTTATCATTTGGAAAAGTTTCTAGAAGAAAAAAAACCAAAATGCGTTTTAATTGAAGGACCTGAAGATGGTAATTATATACTAGATTTTTTAAAAAACAAATCTATAAAGCTTCCAATTGCAATTTTAGCTTATACAGCAGAAATTCCAGTAAATACTATTTTATATCCATTTGCAGAATATTCTCCAGAATATGTAGCCATAAGGTGGGCTCAAAATAATAAAAAAGAAGTTAGATTTATAGACCTTCCTTCTAATAAATCTCTTTACTTACATGGGAAAAAGCAAAGGGAAGAGCAGGAAGATATTCTGAAAAATGAAGAAAAACAAAATTATTATAAATTTCAAAGTGATATACATGAGAATTTAGCTATTAAATCTTTAGAAGAGGATTATGAAACTTATTGGGAAAGGACATTTGAACACAATTTAAGTAAAGATAGCTTCCAAAGGCTAATGGAGATACAAAGCAGCAATATGCGAGAAATTACAGGGTCCTTAGAAGAAAAGGCACTTCCTGTATCATTTGTATACAATCATTTAAGAGAAATTTATATGAAAAGCCAAATTGAAAAAGCTATAGCTGATGGATATTCTCAGGATGAGATAGTTGTAATATGTGGTGCTTATCATATTTTAGGCTTAAGAAGCAATATACCTTCTATGACTTTAGATGAGTTTAACAGCATACCTAGTTTAAATACAAAGCTTACATTAATGCCGTATTCAAATTATAGGCTTTCAAGTCATTCTGGATATGGTGCAGGAAACCTTGCGCCTTCTTATTTTAGCATGATGTATGAGAATATGAAAAAGGGTAAAATTTCTGAAAATTCTTATGAATATTTATCTTTAATGGGGAAATTCATGAGAGAAAATGGCAATATTGCATCTACAGCAAATGTAATTGAAAGCGTTAGACTTGCAGAAGCTTTGGCATCTTTACATGGTGGATCTATGCCTAGTTTAAAAGATCTTCATGATGCTGCTGTTGCATGTATGGGCCATGGAGAATTATCTGAGGTTGCAGAAGGATTTGCAAGGCTTGATATAGGAACCAAAATAGGTTATCTGCCTGAAGGGGTTAGTCAAACTCCTCTTCAAGATGATATGGCTAGAGAATTAAAGAGGCTTAAACTTGATAAATTTAAAACCCCTGTTTTAAATGAATTAGATTTAGACTTAAGGGAAAATAGGAGAGTTAAAACAAAAGAAGCAGCATTTTTAGATTTAGAAAGGTCTACTTTTTTCTTTAGATTAAAGCTTTTAAACATTAATTTTGTAAATAAAATTCCTCTTAAACAAGATGGAGCTACTTGGGCTGAAAGGTGGAACTTAAGATGGACACCTGAAGTTGAAATAGAATTAGTAGAAGCTAATTTAAAGGGAGAAACCATTGAAGTGGCAGCTTCATATGCATTAAAAGAAAAACTTGAAGAATCTAACGATGTTTTATCTTCAGCAAAATATATAAGAAATGCCTATGAATGCAAATTATTAGAATCATTAAATGATGCTTTAACATCTATGCAGAAAATGGCTATTGATTCTGGGAGCTTTGTACAAATAGCATTTTCAGCTTATGAATTATATGTGCTTATAAAATATGGCGATATAAGACAAATAGATACTAAATGCCTTAAACCTCTTTTAAAACAATTATTTTTAAGAGCTTCACTACTACTTGTGGATTCAGCTAATTGCGCAGATTCACAGGTAAAGGATCATGTAGAAGCTATAAATTTTATGTGTGAAATATCTAAGGAACAATTTGAATTAATCGATGATAACATTTGGGTTAATTCCTTAAAGGAGATTTCAAAAAGAGACGACAGAAACTCTAAGTTATCTGGGCTTGCTTTTTCTATTTTAATCGAAAGAAGGGAAATTACAGAAGAAGAATGCGCAAATGAAATATCAAGAAGGTTATCTAGTGCAGTGCCAGCTGAAATTGCTTCAGGATGGTTTGAGGGGTTATCAATAAGAAATAAGTACGCCCTTTTATCTAGGGTTTATTTGTGGGAAGAAATTGATAAATACATTTTGAGCCTTGATGATGAAAGCTTTTATAGAAGCGTTGTCTTTTTAAGAAGAGCATTTTCAGAGTTTGATCCAAGTTTGAAAAATAGCTTGGCTGAACTTTTAGGAGATATATGGGGAATCAATTCTTTAGATGCTTCAGAGATGATTCAAGAGGAGCTTTCGGAAGAAGAGGAAAACATTTTAAGCGATATAAACGATTTTGATTTTGGTGATTTATTATGATGGATGAAAAAATAAAAAGATGGAGACTTATTTTAGGAAAATCAGTTGAAGAAAAATTATCCCAAGGTAATTCAGGGTTTAAATTAGATGAAAAGGGATCTATAATGGATAATGCATTAGCTGCTATTTATGATGATACAAACTCTGAAGATAATAGAGGAAAGAGGTCTGCAGGGCTTGGAAATTCTGCACCATATCTTGCTAAATGGCTTTCAGATATTAGAGGGCTTTTTCCTGAAGATGTAGTAAGCGTAATTCAATCTGATGCAATAGAAAAAAAGGGTTTAAAAGAGCTTTTATTTGAGCCTGAAACCTTAAAAAATGTTAAACCAGATATTTCTTTGGTAGGAACTTTAATGGCTTTAAAAGGTCAAATTCCTCAAAACTCAAAGGAACATGTTAGGAAGGTAATAAAAACGGTTGTTGATGATATTATGGATCGTTTAGAATCTGATATTAGAAAAGCTGTATCAGGTGCCATTCATAAAGGAGGCCACACCCCTATTCCTAGCCTTCAAGGAATGGATTTTAAGAGGATTATTGAAAAAAATTTAAAAAATTATAATATAGAAAGAAAGAAAATCATACCTGAAAAGTTTTACTTTTTTGAAAGGATAAATAAAAGCAAGGAATGGACTGTAATACTTGATATTGATCAAAGCGGATCTATGGCTGATTCGGTTATTTATTCTTCTGTAATGGGAAGCATATTTGCTTCTATGCCAGTACTTGATACTAGAATTGTAGCTTTTGATACAAATGTAGTTGATTTAACTGAAAATTGCCAAAATGACCCTGTGGATATGCTGTTTGGAATTCAATTAGGTGGTGGGACGGATATAAATAAATCTGTTGAATACTGCATTCAATTTGTGAAAGAGCCTTGTAAAACTTTGTTTATATTAATATCAGATCTTTATGAGGGAGGGGTTGAAGCAGGGCTTGTAAAGAAATTAAAAGCTCTGCACGAATCAGGAGTTAAGGTACTTGTGCTCCTTGCTCTTTCAGATAGAGGGGTTCCAGCTTATGATGAAAAATTAGCTAAAAAAATTGCAGCACTGGGAATACCTTCATTTGGATGTAGCCCAGATAGATTGCCTGAATTAATTGAAGGGGCGCTAAAGGGATTTGACCTTATGGAATTAAGTAGGAGGGTTACTGAAAGTAAAGGCAGGTAATGGTTTGAAAACTATTTGAGCAATAATCACTTGATAATGTAAGCGAATTAGCTTACAATGTAAGTGAAAAGAGAGGTGATTTAAATGGCTACAACAAGTATAACTATACGTATGGAAGAGGACTTAAAAAAACAATTTGAAGTATTAGTTGATAGTATGGGTATGAACATGACAACAGCTTTTAATATTTTTGCAAAAATGGTTGTTAGACAAAATCGAATACCGTTTGATATTGTTGGAGATCCATTTTATAGCGAATCAAATCAAAGGCACTTGCTAAAAGTTATAGAGGATTTAAACAGTGGTAAAAACATTGTAACAAAGACCATGGAAGAATTAGAGGCTATGGAGAATGAATGAACAGATTACTTTTCATCAACGTGGATGGGAAGAATATCTTTATTGGCAAGCGCAGGATAAAAAAACACTGAGAAAAATTAATCAGCTTATACAAGATGTGGTTCGAAATGGTTATAATGGTATAGGGAAACCAGAAGCATTAACAGGAAACCTTGCAGGTTTTTGGAGCAGGCATATTGATGATACCAATAGATTTGTTTACCGTATTATAGAAGGAAGAATTGAAATAGCCCAGTGCAAAGGTCACTATAATGATAAATGAATATTTTAAATATATCTTGTGATTCTACTAATTATTATTTAATAGAATGCAAGGGTGGATATGTTATGGTGGATATATGCTTTCCTAATTCATTTAACAAGCTTTTAAATTTAATAAAGAAATTAGGTGTAAATCCAAATAAAATTAAGTATCTATTTATTACGCATTTTCACCCTGATCATGCTGGAGCCTGTGAGGAAATAAAAAAGTATGGCACAAAAGTTGTGGTTCATAAATGCCAGGTTGATTTTATTGACAAAATGGAAAAAAATTTTAAGGATAGTGATAATTACAAGAAGATAAATAAAAATGATTTAGTCGTAGCAGATTCAGACGATGGAAGGGAGCTTCTAAAGAATATTGAAATTGAAGGCTTTCTTTTAAAAACTCCAGGCCATAGTGATGATAGTATTTCTCTGATTTTTGACGATTATGCAGCATTTGTAGGGGATCTGCCTCATCCTTTGTATTTTAAGGATAAGAATGAAAAAATTAAAGAGAGCTGGGATAAAATATATTCTTTGAATATTAAAAAGATTTATCCTGGTCATGGTACGAAAATAAATTTGTAAAATAATATAAAGGATTCTCACCTTTTTTGATGAGAATCTTTTATGCTTTTGAATTAATAAACACTTTCAATTAATATAATAAAATCTTCCTTTGAAACGCCATTTTCAAGATAAATAGAATGTGAAAAACAATCTTTTGTCCATGTGGCAAGTTTAAAAAGGTTATTATCACCTTTTAATGTGGCTGGTATTTTGCCAGTTACTTCTTCTATCTGAGGATAATTTGTATAGTCACCGCTTATATCTTCAATTACAGATCCAGACCTTTTCATGCGATATGTTGAATCACCAGTTTCACGGATATAATCAATTTGTGCTGTCTCATTACTAATGGATGAAAATCTAACATCATATCCACCAGCAGTTAAAGCTTTTGGCTCTAATACATCAAAACCAACGCTTTTTGATAAAGCTTCAAGGCCATCATATTCAATAATTGGATTTGGAACTTCAGCATTTATATCTTTGTCGGTACTTTGTATGTTTAAATAGTTATTACAATTTTCATTCGGAATAGTAATAGTAATTTTGGGAATGACAACGTGGAAAGTTATGGAAGCAAGGATAATAATCGAAATCAAATAACTTTTCATTTAAACACCTCCAATAAAACTGTTGTAAATATTATACTATATTTTTAGCTATATTTAAAGCTTATTTTAATTATTTAATGTCTTTTCCATAATTTGTTTTTTAATTTTACGAATAAAATCATCAACATCCATAGTCTCTGTTTCAAAAGAACCAAGAAGTCTGTAGCTAACCTTGTTGTTATCTCTTTCTTTGTCACCAATAATTAAAGTATAGGGATTTTTATATATATTGCTCTGCCTAATTTTATAATTCATTTTTTCACTGCTATCATCTAATTCTACTCTTATTTCTTCATTAATTAATATATCTTTTAATTTATTACAATAATCTAGGTGATATTTATTGTTAACTGGCACAATATTTATTTGCACTGGAGATAACCACAAAGGAAAAGCGCCAGCATAATTTTCAATCAATAACATCATAAATCTTTCATAAGAACCAAGAATAGCACGGTGCACCATAACTGGATGTACTTTATTGCCTTCTGAATCAGTATAAACCAAATTAAATCTTTTTGGTGTTGCAAAATCTAATTGAACTGTTGGAATTTGAATTTCTCTACCTAAAACATCTTTAAACATAAAATCTAATTTTGGTCCATATAAAGCTGCTTCACCTTCACATCTTTTTGCATTAAGCCCTAATTCATTAGAAATTTCTTCTAGCATTGATTCACAAATGTCCCAGTCTTTTGGATCACCAATATATTTTTCAGGTGTTTCATAATCTCTAACAGATAGTGAAACCCATTTACTATCCCATAAACCTACGCAAGTATAAAAGTCTTTTATAATATTAACTATTCTTATTACTTCTTCCTTTACTTGATCAACTCTGCAAAAAGAGTGGCCATCTTCAATAGTTATAGCATAAACTCTGCTTAAACCGCTAACTGCACCTGGCAATTCAGCGCGATATTGTTTCTCTGATTCCATATATCTAATGGGTAAATCTCTGTAAGAGCGCATTTTAGATGCAAATAATTGTGTATGGTGAGGGCATAAAACAGGTTTTAACACTAGATCGTGTCCTTTTTCTGATGTAACATGAAATAGCTCTTCTGAAAATTTTTGAGCATGGCCTGAAGTTTCAAATAATTTAATATTTGCTAAATGAGGGTTAAAAACTTTTTGAAATCCATAGCTTCTACATATTTTTTCAATAGCTTTTTGAAGTTCCTCTTTAATTATTGTTCCCTTTGGAGTAAATAGGGGAAGTCCAGGTCCAACTAAGTCAGAAAAACAAAATAAATCAAGTTCCTTGCCGATTTTTCTATGATCTCTATTTTTAGCTTCCTCTAAAATGTCTAGATAATCCTTTAAGTCTTTTTCATTTTCAAAACATATTCCATAAACTCTTTGAATCATTTTTTTTGTAGCATCACCTTTTAAGTAGGCGCCACTAACTTTTAAGAGTTTAAAGTGCTTTATTTCTTTTACGCTTTCAACATGTGGTTCTAAACATAAATCAATAAAGTCATTTTTACCACTTTTAGAGATATTTTTCATTTCTCTTTCAATAAGCTTTAAATCTTCTTCTTTTATAGAATCATTACCTAAATCAATATCATAATAAAAGCCATCTTCTAAAACTTCACTCATCCAAAATAAAGCATGTGGGTATAAATTTTTCACAGCATTAGCAAGCAAATGAGTTGCACTGTGGTTTAAAGCATTTAATCTTTCATTTTCTTTTATATATATCATATTATTTTTTTCCTTTCTTTTAAATAAAAGTATTTTTTAATATGATATTACAGGTTCGTTTAAACACCTTAATCAACTCCTTATAATATTAAAAAGAGGATGGTACTTAAGGAGTGCAAAAAAGCACGGTACCATCCTCTTATTTTACTTAATTTAATAACGGCTCACACCGATAATCCCTTTCGGGTATAGCTCATAGGTAGTAATTAATAATGTCAATTATTATCTTTCACCAAAGGATAACTCTCTGTAAATTTTCACTAATAATCGTGTCCTAATCTTTGCTTTGTAAATATTATATGCTTTTTTGTAGAGTTTAACAATAGAGATTGATTTTTATATAAAACTTTTTTATACCCTTGATTTTGCAGGTTTTCCCTCTGGATATTTATTATCTGAAGCTTTGCTCTCATGATACTCCTGTTCAGTATTTACGTTCCAAATATTATTTTTATTTAAAATATTATTTTTTATGTTTTTCATGCATTCAACAGCTGTAAGCATTGAGTGATCCATATTATTATATCTATGTTGTCCATTTCTGCCTATGCAATATAGATTTTCTAAAGAATCTAAATATTCTCTAACTTGAGAAAATTTATTATAAACACCAAAATATCCTGGGTAAGCCTTTTTAACTTTAATTCTCATTGCATCTTTTACATCTTCTTTATTTAAAACGTTAATTTTTATAAGTTCAGAAATGGCAAAGTCTATGAATTGTTTGTCATCCATGTTCCACATAGAATCTCCTTCTTGGCAAAAATACTCAAGCCCAATCCAAACAGTGTTTTCGTTATCTTTTACCATATAAGGAGACCAGTTGTTAAATATTTGAAGTCGTCCTATTTTTACATCTCTTTCTTGAATGTAAATCCAGCAATCAGGAACAATATCTCCAACTGTTTTAACATTTGTTTTGTTTATAAGTTTAAGCTTGTCCACAAGTAAACCAACAGTGATGAAATCTCTATATGGCAATTTAGTAGCAACTTCATAAGTAGCACTTGGTACAATGCTTTTATCATTAAAGCTTTCAAACAAATCCTTAATAGGCATGCTTGAAATAAAATAATCGCCTTTTATTTCTTCATTTCCATATTTAGTTTCACAAATTACAGAAGCAATTTTATCTTTATCATTGTTTATATTAGTTACTTTATATCCTTTTTTTATCTCTCCACCCATGTTCATAATCTCAAGAGCTACAGTTTCCCAAAGCTGTCCTGGACCCTTTTTAGGATATAAAAATTCTTCAATTAAAGAAGTTTCTACTTTTGTTTTATCTTTTATGCCAAAAGCAGAACTAAACATATCTTTAATAGCTCCCATAAGTGATAAACCTTTTATTCTTTGGCTTCCCCAATCAGGTGCCATCTGGGCAGGAGAAACACCCCATACTTTTTTGTTGTAATCTTCAAAAAACATTTCATAAAGAGGTTTGCCAAATCTGTTAATCATAAAATCTTCTAAAGTTTTTTCATCTTTTCTTTTAAAAATAGATGAAAAAATATATCCAAAACCTGCAACAAAAGTTCTATAAAGTCCTAAATTAGCTAAAGTTTCAAATTTTAAAGAAATAGGGTAATCAAAGAATTTTCGAAGGTATAAAATCCTTGAAATTCTATTTCTTATAAGCATAACCCTGTCCATTTCTTCAGGATCAGGTCCAAGAGGGTTTAAAGTTTTATTTTTATTTAATTTTAAATCATCCTTTGATGGTTTTCCTTGAATGGGCATTATAGTTTTCCAAAAATTCATCGCATATTCATTTTTCGAGAAAAACCTATGTCCACCAATGTCAATTCCATTTCCTTTATAGCTTACAGTCCTTGCAATACCACCAATTTCATCAGTTTCCTCTAAAATAATAGGTTTTATATTTGTATTTCTTAATATTTCATATGCACAAGTTAAGCCAGCTGGGCCAGCTCCAATAATAATTGCTGTTTTCAAATTTCTTCTCCTTCCTAATTAAAAGAATTTTATCAACAAAGTATTTCAAATTTCTTTTGTTACTGTATTTGTTATTAAAGTATCTATTCAATAAAATAATGATAATTTCTATGATAATTAAAAAATAAACGCAAAAGAAATTTGTGTTTAAATCAAATATTTACAAAAATATATTCAGCATAAAATAAACTCTAAAACAGTTATATTCCTTTAATTTTTATACTTAAAAACTATATATTTTAAATTATACCACTTTTTTACCAACATAAATTATATTTTTGTTAATTATTCTTTAACAAATTTTGGTAAAAAATAATATTATTAATATATAAATGTTTAAGGAGTTTTTATGGATTTAAAATATAAATGCTTAGGTGAAAGATTTATTGATATTAAAGTTAATAATTTTTTATATTTATTTATAATTGTATTAAATATAACTTTAATAGTAGTTCTTACAATTTTGCTTTTTTTGTATTCGTTTAACTACAGTATGCTGATAGATTATCATAATTTATCTTATTCCTATTTGATCTCTTTAATAGTTTTAAATATTTTATGTATAGCTTTTTCCCTGTTATCCTTTGACAAGAGAATAGTAATTTATGCAAATGGTTTTATAGTGGAATCTATATTAAAAAATACAATAATACTTTACGATGATATTAAAACCTACAATTTGAAATATATTCCATTATCGTATGGGTTTATTTTGAAAATATATTTAAAAAATAATAAAAAGATAAATTTACACGAATATAATTATGATAATTTAAAAATACTTGTTTTTAAGCTTGTAGATAGAGTATTATAGCTAAAGCCCTTTATCAATATTTAAATTGATAAGGGGTTTTTAACTATACCTTAAAAAAATTGGAGTTAAGAATGTTACAGATTTAAAAAAAAATTTTTAGACAAGGTTTTGTTGAAAAACTCATAAAGAAATTTTTCATAAATTTAAGCTTAAGCCTTTTTTAATCTAAACCTTATTAAATTAAAAAAGGTCTTAAATTAATTATATAACAAATAACCCTATGCTTAATCTGCTTTTTAAGAGGGTTTTCGATAAATTGTGACTATTTTGATTTTATGACTATTTTTTAATTATTTTAAAATTTACTTGATCATTTCTCCTATTGTATTTGCTTCTAATTTCCTTAATTGCTTTTCGTCTATTATATTTTTTTCAATATAAAATTCCATATCATCTTTGTTATATTTAACTTTAAATGCTTTTTTAATATTTCCTCTCATATCTTTACCAGCAAAAGTAGCTGCCTCTTTCTTTTTAAACGATATAATGTGATCAATTAGTGGATTAACAAGCTCTTTATGAACTTCTAAAACTATTTTTGTATTTAATGGTGTAAGATTTTCTACAAGCTTTATTTTCTCTTCTAATTTTTTCATAGATATATTGCTTTCGCTGGTTAAAAGCTTTAATTTAAAAATTGCCTTTACTCCTTTTGGTCCAAGCTTTTCTAAAATGTTTATTTGTATTTCTTTTGGCACTTTTGTAAGATATATTGCTGATTTTAATGTAATTTTATTTTCATATAGAAGAGTTAATCCAGGATCGCATAAATTCTTAACCCTTAAAAAGTTGAACAAGGTAGACTGAGAAATTTGAAAGGTTTTAGATAATTCCATGCCTATATTTTTTTCATTTCTATACAATTTAGATTTTTTCATTATTTCATAATTTATTATAAGAGCTTGTATCATATTAAACTTTGATATGCTTCTAAATGAAATATTTGATTCAATTACGAGCGTGCGAAGGAAAAGTTCATCAACATCTTCAGACTTTATAACATAAGAGGAAATAAATTTATATTTAGATAATCCTGAAGACTGAAAAAGCTTGATGTAAGCTAAGACACGGCATCTGCCACATATTACATTATACACTCCCTTATTATCAACAGTAACAATAATTGGGTGTATCAATCCAACATTCTCAATTGATCTTGCAAGGTCGCAAATTTCAATGTCTGATGGACTGTTGAACATGTTGAAACCTTCTGGAGTGTCTTCAATTAATTCAATATCAATCTTTTGCAAATTTTCATGAAAGTTAATGCCCTTGTTAAAATTCTGTTCTCTTTTTAAAATGGTATTTCTTTCAAATTCAGCACGTTTTTTTAACTGCTCAGGTGAAGGAGAGTCAACTTTAAATTTTGTCTCAGTAATTTTAATGCTAGGCAGCTTATAATTAGGTATTAAATCAAATTCCATAATTATCTCCATAAAAAAATATTTATTATACATATATATTAATTTTTTAAAAATATATTCATAAAAAAAATTTTTCTTTGATTTTTTAATTAATAAGTGATAAATTAATTATGTAAACGATACTGATAAATTATATAAGGAGTGATTATATGGCAAAAAGAATTCCTGAGCCGTTTAGGATTAAAATGGTTGAACCTATAAAAATTTTATCTAGAGAAGAAAGAATAAAAGCCATTGAAAGAGCTTATTTAAACATGTTTTTGTTGAAATCTGAGGAAGTTTATATAGATCTCCTAACAGATAGTGGAACAGGTGCTATGAGTGACAATCAGTGGGCTGGCCTTATGGTTGGAGATGAAGCCTATGCAGGAAGCAGAAGTTTTTATAATTTAGAAAAGTCAGCTCAAGAAGTAATAGGATATCCAATGGTTGTTCCAACACATCAAGGAAGAGGAGCTGAAAAAGTTTTATTTCCATCGCTTATTAAGAAAAAAGGTCAGTATGTAATTGGAAATATGCATTTTGATACATCTAAAGCACATATAGAAATATGCGGGGGTGTTGCTGTAAATTTTGTAACAGATAAAGCTTTAGACACTACAACTTATTATGATTTCAAGGGCAACTTTGATATTGAAAAAACAGAGGAATTCATTAAAGAAAAAGGTGTAGAAAATATAGCATTTATAAACGTTACAATAACTTGTAATGGAGCTGGTGGTCAACCTGTTTCAATGGAGAATATTAAAGAAATTAGCGCTTTAGCTAAGAAGTATGGCATTAGAATTTTTATGGATGCAGCTAGATTTTCAGAAAATGCTTATTTTATTAAAATGAGAGAAAAAGGTTATGAAAATAAATCTATAATTGAAATAATCCATGAAATGTTCTCCTACACTGAAGGGTTTACAATGAGCGCTAAAAAGGATGGACTTGTAAATATTGGTGGACTTATAGGAATTAAAGAAGATGAAGAGCTATTTGAGGAAGTTAAAACAAATTTAGTTCCAAATGAAGGCTTTGTAACATATGGAGGACTTGCCGGAAGAGATATGGAATGCCTTGCAAGAGGAATTAAAGAAGGCACAGATTTAGATTATTTAGAATATAGAATTGGTCAAGTAGCTTATTTAGGTGATAAATTAGTTGAAGCAGGTATACCAATTCAATATCCAACAGGAGGTCATGCAGTTTTTGTTGATGCTAAAAAAATGCTTCCTCATATTCCATCAGATCAGTTTCCAGCACAATCTTTAGCTGTTGCTCTTTATATAGAAGGTGGAATTCGTGGAGTTGAAATTGGATCGTTTTTAGAAGGAAGAGATCCTGAAACAGGATTACAATGCCCTTCACTTCTTGAATTATTAAGGCTTACTATTCCAAGAAGAACTTATACAAATGATCACATGGACGTAATAGTAGATGCATTTATAAATATAAAAGAAAGAGCTAATGATTTAAAAGGATTGACCTTTATATATGAACCTAAAATTTTAAGGCATTTTACAGCAAAATTGAAATTTGCTGATTAATAATTTAAGGATTAACAATTGGTGCAGAATATGTTTAATATTTTGTACCAATTTTTTTATTGTTTCAATGTAAATTAAAGAAACAATTTTTATAAAAAACCATAAGATAAATATGGAGAATACAATTTAATTATAATTAAAAAACGGAGGAAAAGATGGGCTTAAATGATGATTTTAGCGGAGTATACCAGCAAGATGCAGAAAAAGGTATTGACCAAATAAAGAGTTTTAATACGCTCTCCTTTAGTCAAACCTTAGATATGGTTTTAAAAGATACATTAGATAACGGTCTTAAAGTAACAAAAAAATTAGTGATACAGGGAAGTTACTCAATAAAATGCCCTTATGCAATGGATCCTACAAGAATTGTTATCCATAACACATACAATGATGCGCCAGCTGTTAATGAGATTAGCTATATGATAAATAACAATTCAGAAGTATCATTTCATTTTGCAGTAGATGATACAGGAGTCGTGCAAGGGGTGCCTTTAAATCGCAATTGTTGGCATGCAGGAGATGGATCTAACGGAATTGGAAATAGACACGGAATAGCTATAGAAATATGCTATTCAAAATCAGGTGGGGAGAGATTTATAAATTCTGAAAAGAATGCAGCAAAGCTAGTTGCATATTTGCTTTTTAAAGCTAATTGGGAAATAGAAAAGATAACAAAGCACCAAGATTATTCAGGTAAATATTGCCCTCATAGAACTTTAGATATGGGATGGAAGAGATTTTTAGATATGTGCAGAGCAGAGCTTGATAAATTAATACCTCCTAAAGAACCGTTTCCTGTTGGAACAGTAGTTTATAATACTGTTGATTTAATATTAGAAAGCACAATATATGAAAATGGAACAAAGGCAATGCTTCCTAAAAATGCTACAAGTAAGATATATAAATATATGGTTAGAGATTCTACATTATGGGCAGCTTTAAGCGATATTAATGGTAAAATTTGGACGCCGGCAGCTTGGACTAAACAGTTAGATAAGTTAACTACAGTGAATCCTAATCCACCATTAAATAAAGATGAAGAAATTTCAAGTTTAAAAAAAAGAGTAAGTGAACTGGAAGCCTCATTAAAAGATAGAGATAAAAAAATTGCTCAATTGACAGAAGAGCTTTCAAAATATAAAAAATAGATTATTGTTTTTTGAAAAAATAAACAAAAGCCATTATAAGTATTAAAGCTTAAATGGCTTATTTTATATGCAATAAAAATACATAGATTTCTTGCTAAAAGGCCTTTATCTAATTGTGACACTTAAGCGTAGCATCAATACTGTAGGATAACCGTAGGATAGATTTTTCATCCTCACAGTATTGATAGCGTAGCGAATTGCGCACAATTTGGTGATGTATGGTTAATAATCCTCTGCTGTGGCGCAACACCACAGCATAAATGCCAAGAAATCTATATATCGTTTAGTTATTGATTATTTTATCACATTTATGACATTAAGATCAATAGATTTAGTTATATTTCACTAAGCTTTCTGCCTCTTTTATGATCTTATCATATCTTAATTTATTAACTGACTTAAGCCAAGATGCCATACCTGAAATTTCCTTTAAAGTACTTTTTGAAATTTCACCTGTTTCTTTTAATTTTTTAGCATTATAAATAGCTGCTCTCATCTTTTTAAGCCATACTTTAGGAACTCCAATTTCTTCATTGTTAATTACAACTCCTGTAATTAATTGCCTGTTATTTTTTCTAAGATAACGTGTTTTATCTTTATTTATTTTAAAGCCTTCAGAATTAACAATGCAGCAAATATCATAAATAAATTTTCTTATTTTTATATTATCTAAAACTTCTTTAAAAGAGAAGCTCATATCATCTGCATATCTTGTATAGCTAAAATTATGATTTTTAATTAAATCATTTATGCATGCATCCATATTTTTGCAAATTATATTTGTAATCATAGGGCTTGATGGAGCTCCTTGTGGAAGAATTTTATCAGAGGTTTTAACATATTTAGTTTGACCTTTTATCTCAATTGCCATTCGCTCACAGTATGTACAAAGCATTGCAAGAAGTGAAGAAATATATGAAGAATAACCAAATGATTTAAACATTCCCCTAACCCTTTTAAAAGTAATGGTAGGGAAAAAGTTTTCAATATCCATATTGATTAAAAGCTTTGGCGATTTAATATGAAAATCTGCACTCGAAACTACAGATTTTCCTTTTAAAAACCCATGAGCGCTGTTTGATATTTGTATTTTCTCTAAAATTAATTCTAAAATCTTTCGCTGAGCTTTCTTTAACAAGGGTTTTGGTGCAGCAATATTTCTTTTATTGCCATTTCTTTTTAGTATTGTATAACGGTGGTAATTGTCGCAAGTTACTACATCTCTATGATAGCATAAGAGCCTAAGGCTTTTATATTCAATGCCTAAAAGGTTAGCTAGGTCTTTATCATCTTTAATTACAGGAAGGTTTAATGAAATTAATTTTTCTTCATCGGTATTTTTATCAAATAAACCGCCAGAATATCCTTTTCCAATAAAAACTATATTCTCTTTTCTTTCTTTTTTCCAAGCTTCTGAAATTTTTAACCTTTCTTTCTCTTTTTCTTGTTTTTTGATTTTTCGCCTTTCAATGGATTCCTCCATTATTCTCTTAGCCACGTCTTTTTTTATTTTCTCATAATCCCAGGTATCATCATATTCTTTTCTTAAATTTTTTAATTTTTCATTTATTTCATCTTTTTCATTATAGATATCAGAAATATTTTTAGCTATTTTTTCATATTCTAATAAAAGCATTTTTCGCTTTTTATAATCAATTTCAGTTTCATTGTTTTGCCTTTCATAAGGAGTAGGAAGGTTTTCAGGCCAAAATCCATATTCTTGCATTTTAAGCAAAGTAAATTCCTTTTTACCCATTGTGCTTGCTTGGTTTCGATACTCTTGCCTTATATTTACAGAATTATTATTTTCCATCATATTAACATCTCCATAATATCATTAATTCTATATTCTTTACCATTTAGAAGTTGTAATTTTGTAAATTTATTGGAAATCATGTATAAAGCAAGAACATGAGAGCAAGGGGCTGAAATATTTCTTGGTCCTTTATTAAACTGTTTGCAAGAGCATTTTAATTTACTAATTTCACCATCTTCATCTATAGCAATTTCTGTTTTAATGTTGCCATTATAAGTATTAGTAAAAACATATTCATTGTTTTCATTTACCAATGCTTTAAAATTATCCATAGAAGCATTTAGAAGGTTTGATACTTCAAATTCCATATCAGTAGTTTTATATAATTCTTCTGGAATTGGTTCGTTGCATAAGCGCCTAAATCGCACCACATTATAAACTCCATCAAAATATCCTTCACCACGCTTTAAAAGGCCTCCTATACCTGATATTGTTTCCTTTTTATTTTTAAAGTTATTGCAAATATCATCAATGGACATATATCGATTTTTCTTTAATAGATCATAGACTTCCTTATAATTTCCATCTCCAACAAAGCCGCTCATTATATTAAAAGCTGTTCCTTTTACCCAATCATTTGATGACCAAGATGAAAAACCAACTGTCATCTTCATTTTGCAAAGATCAGCTATTATAAATTGAGGCATTCCAAACCCCAATAGCTTGATTTTAAAGGATTTTGAAAGAGGAATGAGATTTTCTAAAACAAGCCACCTTCTTCTTCCCCATATTTTTTCTTCCCTATTTTTATCTCCTTTGTAGATGGATTTTAATGTGATTTCTGTGCCAAATGGCTCAAACACTATTTTAATAGGCTCATCTTTTTTTAAAATCCATTTCATATACCTTGGGCTTTTAGTTTCCTTATGCCTTCTTAAAAATGAACATATGTCATACATGTCAATAGGGGAGAGATCTAAAGTTACACCATTTAAATTTGCTGCAGATGAAACTTGATTAAAGCCTTTAATCCAAGTTTCGGGTAAATCAATTTTCTTTTCCATGTATTCAGGAGCTGCAGTAGTTTCAACAGCAAAACCTTCAGGGTTTACCGATAGTTTTACATCAGAATAAGTCCTAAATCTTTTCATTTCCTTTGCAAGTTTGGTTGAAAAATCTATATTTGTTGTTCCTAAGCTTGGTTTTTTGAGCATTTCAAATTCATCCATCTCAATAGATAAGCAGCCATATATTGATTCATCTATTGAAAATGCTTCAAAAGAAACCTCATCTGGATGAACAGTAATTACTGGATCTAGCACAAACCAAAGGTCTAAAGCCCTGCTTTTTAAAAATTGCCAAAACTTTCTTTCAAGATCATAATAATCTTTCCAAACATCTGCATTATCTATTTCTTTTTTTATATCTCTTTTTATAGATTCAAGCTTCTTTATTTCTTCATCTTTTTTGCGATTTTCTTCCATTAACAAATTTATATCATTTTGCAGGTTTTTTCTTAAATCAGGCATGTATTTTTCATGTTCTTTAATGCGCCTTTCAATTTCATCATTAAGCCAAGCAAAAAATTCTACTCTTTCCTTTTTCTTTTGCCTTCCATCCAAGATTACTATTTCCCTAAGCATAAGCATGGCATCCCTAAAAATAAGAGGGTTTTTTAACTTTCCTAAAAATGAAACTTTCTCATCCCTAGATAAATCAGGGCTTAAACCAAGAGTAGTACCTCCTTCACTTTTAAGGCACATGGAAGGGCTTGCATATTTGTAATTTACTTTCACTTAATATGCCTCCTTTTTTATTTTGCATAATGCAACTAAAGCTCTTTCTGAATCTAAAATAATATTTGATGCTCCAATATCAAGGAGAATTTCTTCAATATTTTGAATTTTATCTTTGTGGTTTATGGCAAATACAGGTAAAATGTTATAAATGTTATTTTTAGCTTTTGATGCTTTATTTGGCAAATATAAAATGGATTTTGAATAATACATAAACAAGTCTTCATTGCAATGTTGTGGATTTTCTATAACTTCATTTACTTTATCTGAAATATAATTTTTAACTTCAATGGATGGGTGCTCAAACATCATGGCTATGAACTCTTTTGGAATAAATTTTCCATTGTCTTCATATAGATCCTTTAATTTTAAAAGCCCATAAGAGTATACTTTTTCATCTGGTGAGTCAAGTATTAATATATGAAGTTTTTTCTTTTCCTCCTCTTTAAGGCTTTCAAACACTTCTTTAGCTATATCATTTAAGACAAAGGCATCTGATTCAAAGAGCATTATAATAGTTTGAAACCTATTATTTAATTCATATTTATAATTTTCAATTGTTTCAATTAAAGATTTAACAACACAAGGTGAACCCTTTTCAAGTATTTCAATGATAATAGAGTCATTAACCAAAGTATTATTTTTAATGGATAAAAGGAGCGATGTGGCAAGCTTTGTTTTATTCTGAGTTAATTTTAATTTAATATCTTTACTTTTTAAAAAGCTCTGTAATTCTTCAAATGTGCTTGAGAATATAATTTCTTCCATAAGGCTTAAAATGTAACTTAGTATGTTTTCATCATTTTGAATTTTATTTATAACATATAAAATTAAACAATCTTGCTCATTTTGAGATGATTTAGTTAATTTATAAAGTGAATTTTTAATTATATCTTCTAAATCTTTTGGCCAAGCGATATTATGCTCTTTAAATTTATCTGAATTTTCAAAAGTTAAATATAAAAATTTTAAATATTCTTTTGAATTTAATTTTTCAAGATTTTCTTCTATTAATGGAATCCACTCATTAGATTTTTCAAAAAACAAGAAAGTAAGCATTGTTTCTGATGAAAATTTGCCTTTTGTATTATTAAAGTAGTCCATGGCAATTTTATTAATTTCTTTATTTGGGCAATTTACTAATTGAATCATCAAATCCATGTTGAAGTCTTTTTCATTTTTAAGCTTGTTCTTTAGTAAATCTAAAGCTAGATCTAAAATAGGTTTATAGCTTGATTCATTTAGTTTAATTATGCTTTCGTAAGTTAAATCATTTAATGAATTCTCATTGCAAGGATCTTTTAATATATAGTACATAGCTTTTGATATAACATCTACCTTTGCGCAAGAAGCAATAAGAGCTACATAGCTTAAATTTGCATTCCATATTTCTTTGTTTAATTCATGGCGACCAGTTAGTTCTGATAAATTATCATTCCAATAGCAAATTTCAGAGGTATTTAAATTAAAATCATTATATAAATAATATTTAATAAAATAATTAAATTGAAAGTTACCTTTAAATTTACATGTGTAATCTATTTCTGTATAGCTTGAAAAAAGCGATTTCATAGTTTCCATAAATTTAGCTTCGCTTGTTTTAGCATAAGAATCTATAATTCTTCTTAAATATCTTCTAAAATACATTAAAGCTTTATAATTTCCAGATCCTTTAAAGTAATATGTAAGCCTTGGTGCATCTAAATAATATGCTATTTTTCCTAAAACATCAAAAAGATCAAAAATTTCAGCTTCTTGTATTGTGTTTTTAAAATTGTTTATATTTAATGATGTTCCATTTGAATAATAGCTTTTTTTATAAAGGTCATCATGATTTATTTTAATGGATTTTCTTTGCTTATAATCATATTCATAGTGATATTTAGCAAGGTGTCCTTGAATTGCATATTTTCTATAAGTATAGCCATCTAAGATTTTATCTTCAGGAATTATTTTTCCATTAACTTTAAATACATGTAAGTCCATATCTTTTAAATTTGTCTTTATAAAATTAATTCGTGCATTTTTAAGATCTTCATCAAAATTGTTTAAATACATGGTAGCGCATCTTTTTATGCCGCTTGCATAGTTTTCATCTGCAAAAATCTCATCTGATTTAATTAATTTTTTTGCCTCGTTTATAAAGCTTAGATTTTTTAAATTTGAAAATTCTAAGAATAAACCAGAGATCAATTCTGCGCTTCCTATTTTAAAGAGAAGATCATATAGTTTTTTCGGAGGATTTAAATTCATAAGCTCTTTTAAATATTTTTTTCTCGTGTAAATATTAAGATCTGAAAAAATTTTATAAATATATGGGTAATACTTTAAAAGGTCTTGGCTTAAATTAAGCATATTTAAAGGAGTACTAGCTAATGTGAAGTCGTCAAAATTGATGTTTTTTAAGATGAGAATATTTAAATGATCTTTATAGGTTAACCCTTTAAAATATGGAATTGATATTGACTCATGATTTTTAAGGTTTTTAAAATTTTTTAAAGCATTTTCTTCATGCTTTTTGTACCAATAACCATTTCCCTCAATATCCTTTTTATAATACATTTTTTTATTTAAGCTACCTAAAATCTTTACAGATTCAAAAGAAGGAAAATGACCTTCTTTGCCATGAAATACTGCATAATCTGTATATAATACATCTTCTTCAAATTCATTTTCACTTGAATTTTTTGCATTAAATTTATGAGTACCATAGAGTATTAAAAAACTTGGATTATTTTCTTTGTCATAGCCCCAAAAAAGTAATTTTCTTAATGGATAATAATTAATTGAAGTGGTTTTTTTGGGAATTTTTTTATGATATAATTCATGTTCAATGGTTATGGAATCATTAAAATCACATATTAAATTTTTTTCTTTTTCTTTATATAGTTTTAACTTTATAAGCTTTAGAAATTTGTTGTGTTTAGACATATTTCAACCACCTTAAGTTTATTATGATTACAATATTTGGTTATTTATATAGAACACACATTCATTTTAATATAAATTTTCATAATTTTCAATTAATTAATTGTATTAAGTAAATTAATTATCATATTATTTATTTACAGATAGTAGAAATTCATAAATAAGAATCTAAAATTAGCGTTATTTTAGATTTATTCATCATGTAAATGTATAACTTGTTATTTTTCGTTTATTTATACTGAAAGGATAAAATTTACAATATATTTTAAATAATATATAGTTATATTAAAATTATATGAAAAATATTTCTTTGGAGGTATATTAATCCAAATGAGTTTTAAAAGACGAATTTTAAAATCAACATTAATAATGACTATGCTATCTTTTTTTAGTTTAACAAGCATACAAGAAGCATTTGCATATAGCGCTCCATCAATTTATGTAACACCATCTCCAAGATCATCATCTGATATTATAACTATAGATTGGTCTCCAATACAAACTGCTCCTTACACATATTGGGCAGTTCATAACTGGAATCAAGGTGGAGAAGCTGGAGGTTATGCTGGTTTTCAACAAAAAACTGGATTTAATGCAAGTGGAGTTAGGTCACTTCATTTTTCTATTTGGGATCCAATATCCACAAATCAAGCTATAAAAGCAGAATATTTGTATAAAGACTCTAAAGCAAGTAATTTTGGAGGTGAAGGAACAGGTTTAAAGATAGAAACTAATTATAAATGGCAAAATAACCAATGGTACCGAATGACAATGAGATGTTGGCAGGAAAATGGTCACACTAAGTATGGGCAATGGATGAAAGATATAAGCAGCAATAGATGGTATTTAGTAGGGATAATGGATTTTCCTGTGGCAAACCAGAGCTTTGGCTATGGTCAAACAATGTTTCAAGAAGATTACGGCGGTAATGGACAAGATGTTAGAGAAGCTCGCCTTAAAAATGGTTATGGTAGACAAATATCAGATAAAAAATGGCTTTCTTGGTCAACGCAGAGTATAGGAGAAGGCTCAAATAATACTAATTGGGATGGTGGTGGAAATTCTGAATATGTTTGGATGAAGGCTGGAGGAAATTCAAAATCAACTATTGGTCAAGGGAAAGATTTTACTTTAAATCAACCTAGTGCTCCTCAAATAGATCCAATTTTGTTTAATAATAAATCTGTAAATTATAAAGATGGTGAGTTAAATGTGCAATGGCAATTATCAGATAATAGCTCGCCACAATTTAATGCAAAAATAGATGTTTATGATAGCAACAATACACAAGTAGCCAATATTTCTGGCATTAAGGCTTATGAGTTTAATGCTTCAAAAAACATCACATTAGATAATGGCAAAAATTATTATGTTAAACTTACAGTAACTGATTTATTTGATAATACAAAAACTGAGACTTTAACAATTAATACAACCACAAATAATGTTCCCACATCGTTTAAAAATGTAAATGTAGATACAAATTCTAAAAATGTAAAAATAGGATTTAATGCTTCTAATTTAAACAGCGAACGTTATATTGTAGCTTTTAATAATCAATATTTCATGGAAAATGATCATGGCACAACCTACTATGGATCTTCTTCAACTAATAATAATAATGAAAAAATAATTTTATCTAAAAATAATGATTTAAAAGCTGGAGATATATTAAGTGTAAAATCAGCTAGTGGAAGAGCAGGATATTCCTTTGAAAATTCCTATGAAGTTTTTAAGATGGTAGTGAACTCCCAAATAAGGGGGATAGGTGTAAATGGTAAGACTGTGAGCGTACAATATGATAATAGTGCTAATAATGATAGGTATTTAGTATTTGTAAATAATAACTATCTAATGGAAAATGACCATGGAAACTTATATTATGGCAGTCGTCAAACAACATCTAATGGTATAATAGCAAATGCTTTAAAAAGTGATTTAAAAGCAGGTGATGTAATCACAGTAGTTAAGACAGATAATACTGTTAGTGCAGGGATTAGCACTAAAAATCCTGTGGAATTAATTAAATTAATTGTTACTGACGCTATGCTAAAATAGTTAAGATGAGAATTGTAAAACCTCCAAATTGATTTTAAATTTAATTTGGAGGTTTTTTTATATATTGACATAATTATATGCTTGTACTAGAATAAAAATAGATAGGGGAGCGGTTACATATTTTGTGTAACTAATATTATTATTTTATGGAGATAAGTATATGACAATCGATGATATAGCTAAAGCAGCAGGAGTATCAAAAGCAACAGTTTCAAGAGTGTTAAACAATTCAGGCTATGTAAAGGATTCAACTAGAGAGAAAATAAATTCTATAATAAAAAGTTATAATTATATTCCAAGCGCTATTGCTCGCAATCTAAGCTTAAAAGATTCAAATTCCATAGGGCTTATTGTTCCTGATATTGTTAATCCATTTTTTTCAGATATTATAATCGGTGTAAGCTTAGTTTTTGATGAATCAAATTTAAATTTACTTCTTTTTAATACTAATGAAAATGCAAAAAAAGAACATATTGTTTTGGAAACCATTAATGAGCAAAGAGTAAAGGGAATTTTAATAACGCCTGTTTTTGATACTGATGCAGAGACTCTTGAGCTTCTTTATGGCTTAGAAAAAGTACATATTCCTGTAGTATTAATAGATAGAAATCTTGAAAATAGCGATTTTGATGCAGTATTTGTTGATAATTTTAATGGCTCTTATGAAGCAACTAAAGCTTTAATAAATAGCGGACATAAAAAGATTGCAATAGTATCTGGACCATATAATTCTTTGCCAGGTAAGCTTAGATTTGAAGGATATTTAAAAGCTTTACAGGATTATAAAATACCATTAGAGTCTAATTATATTTACAAAGGAGATTTTATGTTTAAAGGTGGGTACGAAGGTTGCAATTATCTTTTAAACCTAGAAAATCCTCCCACTGCTGTTTTTACCTCTAATAATATGATGACAATTGGTTTTTTAAAGCGATTAAAAGAAAAAAACATAGAACTTGGGAAAGATTTCTCACTAATTGGATTTGATGATATTGAATTATTCAGTTTGTTTGATTGTAACTTATCAGCAGTTAAAAGGCCAACAGTTGAAATGGGAACAATTGCAGCTAAACTTTTGCTTGAGAGGATTTATAATTTAAACGATTTAAATTATAAAAAAAGACATCTGGTTTTACCAACATCCTTAGTATTAAGAGGGTCAGAACTTATTGATTAAAAAAAGGTAAGATGGAATGAAAGGATAATTAAAAAGGATGGTTAATAAAAAAATTTGTGTAATGGGAAGCTATGTAACTGACCTTACTGCTTACGCTCAGCACTTACCTATAAAAGGAGAAACCATATTAGGAACAAAGTTTAGAACCGGATCTGGAGGAAAGGGTTCCAATCAAGCTATTGCTGCTAAAAGAGCTGGAGGTGATGTAACTCTTATTACAAAGATTGGCAGAGACATATTTGGATCTTTTGCTTTAGATAATTTTAAAAAAGAAGGATTGTATTCTCCTTATATATTTATTGATGAAGATGGGGAAACTGGGGCTGCACTTATAATGGTTGATTATGAGTCTAATAATTTAATATTAGTTGTGCCAGGTGCATGCAATAATATTTCACAAATTGAGCTTGAATCTTGTGCAAGTATATTAAAAGAGAGCCATATTCTCCTTACTCAGCTAGAAGTAAATATTGAAGCTACAAAAAAAATAATAGAAATGGCACAAAAAAAAGGGATAATTACTGTATTAAATCCAGCTCCTATTCAGGATATAGATGATGAGCTATTTTCTAAAATAGACATTATAACGCCAAATGAAGTTGAAGCTTCTATTTTATCAGGAATGAGCATATCAAATAGCATAGATTGCAAAAAAGCTGCAGAATATTTTTTTAAAAAAGGTGTGAAAAAAGTTGCTATCACTTTGGGAGAGTTGGGAGTTTATTGCAATGATGGTGTAAAAGATATGATGATACCTGCCGTTAAAGTTCATTCAATTGATACTACAGGAGCTGGAGATGCTTTCAATGGAGGATTTGTTGTAGGACTTTCTGAAGGGAAGGATTTCTTTCAGGCATGCATATTTGGGTCATTTGTTGCAACGCTGTCAGTTACAAAATATGGTACGGCAATAGCCATGCCAAAAAGAGAAGAAATAGATGTATTTTATAATGATCATTATGATTTTATAAAAGAGCATTGTTGTTAATTCTGATATAAAGGAGAGTTAATGTGGATGAGAATAAAACTATATCAAATATCCTTGAAGTAAAAAACATAACTAAAATATATGAAGGTGGTATTATTGCAAATCACAATATTAATTTTTCTGTAAGAGAAGGCGAGATTCATGCATTAGTTGGAGAAAATGGCGCAGGAAAATCAACTTTAATGAAAATATTATTTGGAATTGAATCTGTTACAAGTGGTGATATTTATTTTAAAGGAGAAAAAGTTCATTTTACATCTTCCAAGGATGCTATAGAAAAGGGACTTGGGATGGTACATCAACATTTTATGTTGATTCCTTCATTTACTGTGGCTGAAAATTTAATGCTTGGTGTTGAAAAAACCAAGATGGGTGTTTTTACTGATGCTGCTTCTTGCATTAATGAAGCTTCAAATATAGCTAAAAAATACAACTTTCAAATAGAGCCTAAAAAGCTCGTTAGAGATATAAGCGTAGGTATGAAGCAAAAGCTTGAGATTTTAAAAGCTTTATATAGAGGGGCTAAGGTTTTAATCTTAGATGAACCTACTGCTGTTTTAACACCTCAAGAGACTGATCAATTATTTGAACAGCTTATAAACTTAAAAAAGCAAGGTTTTACTATAATTTTTATTTCTCATAAATTAAATGAAGTGAAAAGAATCTCAGATCGCTTGACAATTTTAAAAAGCGGAATGAGTATGGGCACATATAATGTGAATGAAATTACTGAAAATGAAATATCAAAGCTCATGGTAGGGCATCAAGTCATTTTAAAGTATAACAAAAAAGAGATTAAATTTGGCAACAAATTGCTTAAAGTTTCAGATTTAGTCTATACGGATAAATTTGGAGTGTGTAAATTACAAGGAATATCTCTTTCTGTTAAAAGTGGAGAGATATTAGGAATTGCTGGAGTAGAAGGGAATGGGCAAAGCGAGTTTGCATCTATAATTTCAGGACTATTAAAACCAGATGCTGGAAACATTTACATGAACGGAAAAAATATAACAGGCTCTTCGCCAGGTGATTTGAGAAATTTTGGACTTGCACACGTGCCTGAAGACCGTATGGATAATGGGTGCATACTTGATTTACCTTTAGATGATAACATGGTAGCTAATAAATTTCGTGATTTTACAAATATGGGTATGATGGATTTTAATAAGATAGATGATTTTGTTAAAAAGCTTGTAATAGAATTTAATATTAAAACTAAGGATGTGAAGACAAAATTAAAAGGACTTTCTGGTGGTAACATGCAAAAAGCAGTTGTGGCAAGAGAATTTACTTCTGGTGCAAAGATACTTTTAATCAATCACCCAACTAGAGGAATTGATGTGGGAGCAGAGGAGCTTATACACAATAAGATGTTAAATATGAGGGAAGAAGGTTGTGCTATTTTACTTATATCTGCTGATTTGACGGAACTTTTAGCTCTTTCTGATAGGATTGTAGTTTTTAATAAAGGAAAAATAGTAGGACATTTAACCAATATAAAGAATACTACAGAAGAAGAACTGGGGCTTTATATGCTTGGACTTAAAGAAGATAAAGAATTTAAATTGCAAGAGGTGTAATATGGTTACAAAAAATAAAAAAGCTAAAAAAACAGATTATTTTACACTCTTTAGAATGATCATTGCCATTTTAATATCATTTTTAATAATTGGAATTATTGTAATGCTTGTAAGCGGTGATCCTTTAAATGCAATAAGGGAATTGTTCTTAGGTCCAGTATCTACAATTCGGAGTTTTATTGATGTGCTTTCTTATATGATTCCTTTGGTTTTTACTGGGCTTGCCATGAATATAGTTTTAAAATCTGGGCTTTTTAATATGGGAGCTGATGGATCTTTTTATATAGGTGCAGTTATTTCATCTGTTTTAGCAATACAGCTTAAGCTTCCGCCAGGTATTTTTCAATTTGTAATTATTTTAGTTGTGGCAATCATTGGTGGGTTTATAAATATGATTCCTGCTTTAATTAAAAGATATACTGGTGCAAATGAAGTAGTAGTTTCACTTATGTTTAATTATGTGTTTTTCTTCTTAGGGCTTTTTATTATAAATAGGACAGTTTTAGATACTTCAACAGGTAATCAATCTTTTCCATTTGAACAAAATGCAAAAATTTCAAAGATATTTCCTCAATATTCACTTCATTGGGGATTTGCAATAATGATTTTAGTTATTATAGTCATGTATTTTGTAGTTCAAAGGTCAAGCTATGGATATGAACTTAGAGTTACAGGTTTAAATAGAAGATTTGCAAAGTATTCTGGAATAAAAGTAGGTTTAGTTGTATTAGTTGCCCAATTTATAGGTGGTGCTTTAGCTGGAATGGGTGGATCTATTCAAATGTTAGGGATGTATAATAGGTTTAATTGGAATTTACAAGTAATGTATGTCTGGGATGGTATGCTTGTAAATATACTTGCAGCGTCAAGGCCAGAACTAGTCCCTGTGGCAGCATTTTTTCTATCTTTTTTAAGAATCGGTGCAGATGTTATGGCAAGAAATTCTGATGTGGATAATACCCTTATATCTATAATGCAGGGAATCATTATATTACTTGTGTCAGCTGAAAGATTTTTATATGCCATGAAAATTCGCAGAGAACAAAAAATTGCCCTTGAAAATAAAGTATATGAAATGTCATTAGAAGAAAATAAGGGATAGTTTGAGGTGATATTATGGAAATTTTTAAATTTTTAATTACACCAGAATTTTGGTATTCAGTTATTAGAGTTACAACTCCAGTTTTATATGCTACATTAGCTGCAAACATAGCTTCAAAATGTGGGATTTTAAATTTAGCAATTGAAGGAACAATGTTAAGCGCTGCATTAACAGGGGTTCTTGTAAGTTCATTTTGTGGAGCTGGTGTACCTGGATTAATTGTAGGTATGCTTTGCGGCATATTAATTGGCCTTATATTTGCATGGTCACTTGGATTTTTCTCACTTAAATTAAAAGCAAATATAGTCATATCAGGTATTGCTTTAAATTTAGCTGCAACCGGGGGAACTGTATTTATAATGTATACATTAATACATGACAAAGGTGTTACTTCAGCTTTGACAAGTTCAACTTTTCCTGTTTTAAAAATACCTTTTTTAAATTACATACCATTAATTGGATCTTTTTTAGATAAAGCTATTTCAGGGCATAATTTATTGACTTACCTCGGTATATTGCTTGTTATTTTAATGTGGCTTTTTTTATTTAAAACTCCACTTGGACTTCAAATACGAGCAGTGGGTGAAAATGAACATGCTGCAAAATCTGTTGGAATTAAAGTTGGAAGGGTGCAATTTATATCACTTACTATTAGTGGAATAATGGCAGCTCTTGGGGGAATGTTCTTATCTATGGGATACCTTTCCTTCTTTAACGATAGGATGACAGCAGGTCGTGGTTATTTGGCCCTTGCTACAGATGCTATGTCAGGGTCTAACCCAGTAATTGGATTCTTTGCATCGCTAATTTATGGTTTTTCAGAAGCAGTTTCTAATAATATTGCAACTGTGAATCAAAAGTATGATTTATTATTTAAAATGTCGCCTTATTTATTTATCATAGTTCTCTATGCTATATACTCTTTTGTAATGAAAAAAAGAAATAAGGAAGTATTTGAATTTTAGGGGGGATTTATTTTGAGCAAATTCATGTCATATGACCCATGGGCAAAAATAGTTTCAAGAAATGGTATTAAAGGTGATCTTTTAGTTTCGGGACTTCAAAAGTCAATTCGCAGGGGAGAAATGGAAATAGCTGTAAGGATAGCTTATGAAATGTATATTACCAGCCCACAATTTGAAGATAAATTATGGAGAAGGCTTATTGCTATTAGTGTGGAAGATATTGGCTTTGGAGATACAAATGCTCCAATTTTAATTAATTCATTAAATCAAATGAGAAGAGAATTTCCATATGATGATGGAGATAGGCCTATATTCTTTTTCATGGCTATAAGATACCTTTGTGCATGTAAAAAAGAGAGAAGCACAGATGAATTAAAGAATATTGTTATAAAAGAATTTGAACAAGGTATTATACCTAAAATACCAGATTATGCTTTAGACATGCATACTGATGAAGGACGTGCCCTTGGCAGAGATGTAGAACATTTTCTTAAAGAAGCTAGCATTGTCATACCTCATTGTGATGAATATGACAAAGGAATGCATAAAGAAAAACTTTTAGAAATACTGGAAAAGGAAAAAACTGAAGAAATAAACAAAGTAGAAAATCCATTTAATTATAATGAATTTCAATTTTAGGGGGACAAGATGAATAAGGAAAATTTGAAACCAACACCACACAATTTAGCAAAGCCTGGTGATATTGCAGAAACTGTTCTACTTCCAGGAGATCCTTTGAGAGCTAAATTTATTGCAGAGACTTATTTAGAAGATGCAAAACTTTATAATAATGTTCGTGGTATGCTTGGATATACAGGAACATATAAAGGAAAAAGAGTTTCTGTACAAGGCACAGGAATGGGAATGCCATCTATGGGAATTTATTCTTATGAATTAATACATTTTTATGGATGTAAAAATCTTATAAGAGTTGGTACTGCAGGTGGAATGCACCCTGATGTAAAGCTTTATGATATCATATTTGGAATGGGGGCTTGTACAGATTCAAATTATGCAGCTCAATTTGAATTGCCAGGCACTTTTGCACCAATTTGTAGTTACGAACTTTTGCAAAAAGCTGTAAATGTTGCAAATAAGAAAAATATACCTGTTAAAATTGGGAATATTTGCTCAGGAGATGTATTTTATAATGCAAAAAAAGATGGTCTCAAAGAGTGGATAAAACTTGGTGTTTTAGCTGGAGAAATGGAAGCTGCAGCGCTGTATATGAATGCAGCATATGCAGGAGTAAATGCTCTTTGTATAGTTACTGTTTCAGATGTAATTTTAACAGGAGAGCAAACTACTTCTGAAGAAAGACAAACTTCATTTACTAAAATGATGGAAATAGCATTAGAACTTGCTTAATTTAAAATATAGGAGGAAATAATAATGAAAAAAGTTATATCTTTGATAATTGCAACTATTATGATTTCAATGTCTATTGCTGCCTGTGGGGGAAATAGTGGATCAGGGGATTCTTCTAAGCAAAAAGTTGTATTGCTTGGAACTCAGTATGGAGATAAATCATTCTTTGATTCTGCTAAATCTGGTGTAGAAAAAGCTGGAAAAGATTTTGCAGATACATTTTCAACTGATATAGTAGATATAACAGCAGATACTACAAAATATGAGACAGCGCTTCAAGAAGCTTCAGATAAGAAGCCTAGTGTAATAGTGGTTGGTACTTTTAATATGCATGATCCACTTACTGTAGCTGCTCCTCAACATAAAGATATTAAATACGTTATTTTTGATGATCAAATTGAGAATATCGATAATGTTTATTCTTTTTTATTTAGAGCTAATCAAGGATCTTATTTAGCAGGTATGATAGCTGCTAAGGCTTCTAAAACTGGTATATTAGGATTTGTTGGCGGTATGGATAATACACCTATTATATGGGACTTTTTAGTTGGTTACATACAAGGAGCAAAATCTGTAAATCCAAATATTAAAGTTTGTGTTTCTTATACAAATGATTTCACAAATTCTGCAAAAGCAAAAGAACTTGCCCTTGCACAAATAAATTCAAACAAAGCAGATGTTATATTTTCTGTTGCAGGTGCAGCAGGAGCAGGAACTATAGAAGCTTGTGCTCAATCTGAAAAATATGTAATAGGAGTAGACTCTGATCAAGCAGCTCAATATCAAGGTAAACCAGAACAAAAGTATATAATAACATCGGCACTTAAGAGAGTTGATAATGCAGTATATCAAGCTATTGAAAGAGTAAAAAATGGCACTTTTAAAGGTGGATATGAAATGCTTGGAATAGATAAAGATTGCGTTGGTGTCGTTATAGATGACAATACAAAGAGTGTAGTAGATGCAGATTTTATTAAAAAAGTAAATGATACAATGGATGAGATGAAAAAAGGCAGTGTAAAGGTTGATTCAGCTTTTGACATGCAAGATACACAAGTGCAAGATATAGTAAATAGCGTTAAATAATTAATGAGGATGTGATTTTTTGAATAATTTAGAATTATTAGAAATGGCAAAAAAAATGATACCTAAGGCTTATGCGCCTTATTCAAATTTTAGGGTAGGAGCTGCACTTTTATGCTCTGATGGAAGCGTTTATACTGGATGCAATATTGAAAATGCAGCTTATTCACCAACAATTTGTGCAGAACGTTCTGCAGTGTGCTGTGCAATATGTGATGGGCATAAGGATTTTGTAAAAATTGCTGTGGTTTCAGATTCAGATAAAGATTCAACTTCAGCACCTTGTGGTGTATGTAGACAAGTATTATATGAGTTTAATCCAGAAATAATAGTAGTAGAAGAATCAAAGAATGATAAAAGAGGATATATTGAGTATAAATTAAATAATGATCTCTTGCCTCATGCTTTTGGGCCAGAGAACTTATAAAAAAATCCCTCATTTAATTTGAGGGATTTTTTAACTTTAAAATGAAAAGTTAGTTTATTTAGTAAATAAACCATTTCTAAATGCAGTAATGTATTCTATGCAATTCTCATCCATGCCAAGGCATGCTTCTGTTGCATAAATCATTCCCATTAAATCTTTGTTTAAAGGATCTATAATTACGCTATCCATTCCAGCATTCATAGCAAGAACCACAAATGCTTGATTTACAAGTCTCCTCACTGGTAAATTAAAGGAAACGTTACTAGCTGCGCCAGTAATATGTATATCCTTATACTTCTCTTTAATTTTTAAGCACGCATTAAAAAAAATATTAATTCCATCATCTTTAGCGCAAAGCATTTCAACAAGAGGGTCAATATGCATCCTTAAAGCGCTGATGTTATACTTTTGCGCTTTTTCCATAATATTTTTAAATACATCTAAACGCTTCTCCATTGTTTTGGGTATACCAGTATCATCACAAAGAAGAGCAATTACTTCCCACTTTGTATTTGCAATGGCAGGAAAGACCATGTCCATTTTATTGCCTTCACCAGATACAGAATTGATTAATCCTGGCCTTTTGCAATATTTCATTACATTAACACAAGTATTAGCATTAGGGCTATCTATGGATAATGGTATATCTGTTACTTCTTGGACTAATTCAATAAGCCATTTCATGGTACAGGCTTCTTTGCTATCTTCAACTGATGCACACACATCGATAAAATTCACTCCTGCTTCAGCTTGCAGTTTAGCAAGATTTCTTATAAAATTTTCATCTTTTTCTGCAATTGCCTTTTTAACAGAAGGAATGCTACCATTTATTTTTTCTCCAATTATAATCATAATAACCTCATAATCTCATATTTTATTTATGATTTTATAAAACAAGCTCTTTAGCTTTTTGCGATGCAGCGCCAGCATCTATTGAATATGCATCTGCTCCAATTTTATTTGCAAAATCCTGTGTTATTGGAGCTCCTCCAACAATTACTTTAAATCCTGTTAATCCGCTTTCTTTAATAGCTTTAACAGTTTCTCCCATGGCAGGCATTGTAGTTGTAAGAAGAGAAGATAATGCAACAAGTTTTACATCAGAGTTTTCTTTAATGGTATTTATGAATTTCTCTTTAGGTACATCAACACCTAAATCGATCATTTCAAAACCAACAGATTCAATCATCATAGCAACAAGATTTTTGCCTATATCATGCATATCACCAGCTACAGTGCCAATTATACATTTTCCTAAATTGCTTGAATTATCTGATGATAGCTTTGGCTTTAAGATTTCAACGCCTCTTTGCATTGCCTTTGCTGATACTAACATTTCAGATACGAAAATTTCACCTTTTGAAAAGTTTTCGCCTATTTCCTCCATGGCATCTACCATGGCATTAAGTATATCTTGTGCTTCTAAACCTTCATCCAGCGCTTCTTTAACTAAATTTACCGTTAATTTTGTTTTACCTTTTAATACATTTTCTTTAATCATTAATAATTTAGACACAATATCCCTCCTAATGTTTAAAATTTTATCAAAACATAATTTTGCTCATTTTGTTTATTTCCTCTGTAACAGTTTCATAAACACCTGGATATGTGCTTTCAGGTCCACCCATAGTTGTATTTGGAATAAAATAATGCTTGCCACAGGCTTTACAAATTTCTTCTACATGTTTTGCGATATTTTCTTTAGTCCAATCAATTCTATCAACTATACCATTATCAATTCCACCTTGGAAAGATATTTTTCCTCCATATTGTTTAACAAGTGCAGGAACATCATTTGTGGACATAACACCTTGCCATATATCTATTCCCATTTCAATCATAGATGGGACAAGATTCGCTGCATATGAATCACTGTGATGTACTATTAATTCTACGCCATTTGCTTTCCAAAAACTATAAATTTTTTTATAGGCAGAAGTAAAGAATTCATCAAACATTTTAGGTGAAATAAATGATGAAATTTGAGTTCCCCAATCGTCATGATGGAAAAGTGCAGTAGGATGTAAATGATCACACACTTCCTTTGCAGCGGATATTTCCCAATCAACAAAAAAGTCAATCATTTCATGCATAGCTTCTGGCTCTTCATGAAAATTAATTAGGCAGTCTTCCATACCCATAAGATAATGTAGCTTCTCAAATAATCCTGGAGCCACAAATGAAGCAGGGAATAGTTCATTTCTATCCATTTTTGATGCAATTTCTACAAATGGAGCCCATTCATCTTCTGAGTATTTGATTTTTGGAGCCTTAACAACTTCTTTCCAACGTGTTATATCCTTTACTACCTTTACATCTTCATCATGAACAGGAAATGGTCCTGGAAGCTCTTCGGCCCACATTATGGTTACACCCCATCCATTCTTTTCAGGAGGACCACCTCTTTTTATATTTCCAAAAACACCAAGAAGTATAGGATCATAAAGCAAAGGCAGATATTCATACTGATTGACAAATCGATCTGGATTTCCTCCACGAATTGTCTCTAAAAGATTTTGTTTAATACTTAACATTTTGAGACCTCCTAACTGTGCATATTTATACAATTTATATATAGATAATGGGACTGCCTACAAGGATAGGCGCTAGAATTTTAATTAAATTTAGTATATTATATTAAATAAGAAAATACAATATTGAAAGAAAACATTTACTATAATATGTTTGAACATATAAGATATAAATTAGGTTAATATTTAAATAAGTTTTAGTTATAATTATTACCTTTTATATTTAACTATTTTCATTAGTTTTAATATATGTTATTATATATGTAACCGATTTTGCATATATTAAAATAAAATTATGAAAGGAGAAGCTGCTAAACAAAATATTCAAAAATGGATTAAGTTTTATATAAATTAAATAATAACTAACTTTTAATCAATGAATATTTTGTTTATATTTTAGTGGCACATGTAACATGCAAACAGCGAAGAATTTGGAAACAAAGAAAGGAAAGTTTTTAATTAAAGCTGGGATCTTAGCATCATCTTCTGTACAAATGTCAATAATGGGAATTGCAGTTGCAATTGCTCCAATGATTGCCTACTTCACAGGAGCTGCTCCAACTACAATCATGTTACTAGTTACTATTCCATCACTTGTCTGCATACCAGTTCAGCTTGTAGTGGGTTCATCATCTCATAAAACAGGAAAAAAAATACCTCTTTTAATTGGCCTTGGAATTATGGGGGTGTGTGGAATAATTCCCGCATTTATACAACCCTCGCTTTCATTTTTAATTGCAATAAGCGTTTTAATAGGCATTGGTAATGGTTTTGTGATACCCACATCAACAGGATTAATCACTGATTATTTTAGCGGACCTGAAGCAGGAGATTTAATGGGCAAGCAGTCAGCTTTTATTAACTTTGGAGCAATGATGCTTTCTACAATAGGTGGATTGCTCTGTGTAAGTGCCTGGAATAAAACATATTTAATATTCATTTATCCTCTTTTGATTTTAATCATTAGCATGCTATGCATACCAAATGACTATCAAAGAGCACGTTCTATTCATGCTGAGCAAAGTACAGCACCAAAAGCAAAATTAACAAAAGAAGTCTTTATAATGTCTGGAATAATTCTTTTATATGGTATATTTTTTGGTGTGTTAAATACAAACAATTCAGTATTAGTTGCAGAAAGATCAATAGGTAATGCAGCTGTTGCAGGTATTGCAGGTTCAGTTATGACAGGAATTGGTATATTGGTAGGTCTTACTTATGGAAGATTAGTAGGACTCTTTAAGAAATGGGTATTGCCATCAGCTTTAGCAGTGGTTTGTGTTGGTATGCTTATTATGGGATTATCTGTATCGCCTATAATGTTATATATAGGTGCTGGTGTTTGTGGTTTTGGTTTTTCTCTTTGCATGCCTACATGTTTGTTTCGAACTGCTCAGGCAGTGGAACCGTCTGCTGCAACCTTTGCAATGACTGTTTTTCTATCTTGTGTTAATGTTGGTATGTTCTTATCACCTATATTGTTAAATCCTCTTTCTTCTTCTATTGCCAATGGGTCAGCACAATCCCGTTATTTTATCGGTGCTGTAGGTATTATTTTGTTAAGTGTTTATGCTCGTTTTCATGTGAGCAAAGATAAATAATGTAAAAAGGCTCTTGTTTAGAATAACTTTCTAATAAGAGCCTTTTCACATTATTATGGTATAAATGTTCTCAATTTATCAATAAAATAAATATGTTCTTTTACAAAATGTGAAGTTACCATAGGACTAAATGTTCCCATAGACATAATCTTACATCTATCTAAAAGTTTTCCTAAATTTTCGCAAAGTGTAATAAATTTATCCAATGATACTATTATTTCATTTATTAAATGATCATAGTCCATTTGAGATTTAAGATTATCATGAATCATTTCCATTTCAGAAACTTTTTTATGCAATTTATCAAATTTTATTTTATAAAATTCCGCACTGTTTATATATGAAGTTTCAGCTGCATCTAAAGATCCCATAATAGTAGATGCGTGGCCAGAAGCATCCAAGATCCAATGTTTTATATAAACTGGCGGATTTTTCGTATCTTTAGGAGAATCATAATGAAATAAACTTTCAAATTCTTTAGCCTCATTTATCATATGGTTTATAAAACTTGGAGAGAAATTAATTAAAATATTGCGATTTAAAAGCTCATAGACTATATTCTTTTTAAAGGAAATGAAATTTTTAACTTGATTTTCTAATGAATCTAAATCTATATTTATACCTTCCTTTGAAACATGATGGTTTGCTGTCTTAAAAATCGTATAAAATTGCTTTGCTATATTAATATGTTTTTCTTCTTTAGGAGAAAATGCATTAATTTGAAAAAAAGCATGATCAGACAATATATCAGTCCAAAACATTAAATCTTCTTTATTCACAATTTCACCGTCCATACTAAATAGTAAATTATATGAATGAGAACAGCTGTTAATGCCAATAATATAAATTAATTATCGACGTATTTTAGTAGAAATATAATCTATATAGCTTGTATTTAATCATTCATCAAACTTAATATGGTGAATAAATATTAATTTTAGGGGAATTTACAAGTATTTTTAGCGTTCCCTTAAATACACATTGCAAATTGGCTATACGAGAAAAATCATCGGGTGTATAAAGCGAACTATGTTTTTTTAACTTCATAACTTTAGTAGATTCTAAGACTTCAGCTACAAACTGTGAGCAAAAATAATAATTATTTGCTCTATATGCAATGCGCATAATGCACATGAATACACCAATGTAGCTGAATCTATATTTTCTAGAATTGTTGTTATAAAATTCCAGAAGGTGTTTTACTTTTGTATATACATGGTCAGAAACTGGAATTCGATAAAGCTCACATGGAACATCTTTTTGTTTTGCTGTAGGGTGTTTGTGTGGAATTTCAATGCGAAATCCCTTTGTCACAAAGCTAAAAAATGTATCTGTGGAATCATTTATTCCAATAGAAGCATGAGTAAAGTACCAACGCGGTATAAAGTTTAAGAATTTGGCCATAAAACCAGGGTACTTTGTGAGCAGTATGAGTATATATTTATCGTTTACAGTAATGTCTGAGTTTAAATTGTGGGTTGCAATATTTTTTGAATTTATAATCATGCCCTTACACCTTTCATTTTTAAAAGTTTTGTTTAACCATTTAATGTAAGAAGTCTCACACTTCTATAAGTGGTGAGATGAATTGCATTTCGATATTACAAATATGAAAATGCACTATAATATATTATAAATCGTTCATTGATAACTGTATATAGAAGTTTGCAGAGAGAAAAAAGATATAGCGATAACCAAGCAGTCTTCCTTCTCTGCGTAAAATATACAAGGTACAAATATACACGATTTTGCGCAGTATATATTGCATACCAAAAAAAGGTATAAAGTAAAAATAATAAGATATAGTTTTGATTTTGAGATTATTTAAGTACAAATTTGTCTTAAGTATATTAACTTAAAATGTAGTGTTAAATACCGTATTATAACTGATGATGGGTATGGTTTTGTAAAGTTAGTTTAACGACTTTGTGTTTTAACATACGCCAATTAAATCTCTTTTTTTTATTTTTAAAAAAAACAGGTTTGATTTCTGTATTAAGTTTATATTTATTAAATTATTTTATGAAAATTAATATTATATATCCTGAATTATAACAAAGTGCTTAAATCTACATTCTTATCTTTTTTAATTATTTTATCTAAAGTGCTTTGGGTCACATATCCTCTATTTAAATAGTGTGCCATATGCATTTCATTAACTCTTATTTTTATACAATTTTTGCTTCCTTTTCCATTTAACTTTAATATGGATTTTATTAGATTTTCTCTTGAGATTTTTCTGTATTTTAAATTTGTAGAAATGATTATACCTTGAATTAGGCTAGGACTTATTTTGCTATCTAATATTATACACGGAGCAGATAAAAATTTATCATCTTTGCTATTTTTATAAAGGCTACGCAGTGCTAGGAGCCTGCTTCGGCCACTTACTACTGTATATTCGTTATCACTTTCATTTTTTATGACAAGAAGGGGATTTATTATTGAAAAATGTTCAATAGATGAAACGAGGTCTAAAAATTCCTCATTATCTGGATAGTCAAAAAAATTGATAGAAGGGTCAATTTCCACAAGATTGTTTAATTTTATAAATTCTATGGTGTTTGAATATTTAATTGTATCATTTAAAATCAAGTCTTTTCTAATTTCATTACGGCTTTTTAAATTTTCTAAATCAATATTAAGATTCATTTCTTCTATATTAATTTCATGACCATATTCATTATTCATTATTTGATTTTATAAAAAGTTTGCCATCTAAAGCTATATTAACCATTAAGTCAATTATAGGATATTGCAACTGGGTGTAATTGGGAGCAGTAACATCTCTTTTATTTTTAAGCATAGAGTTTAATTTAAAGCAATCATTTTTACCAAGCATAGCTTTTTTTACTGATAGAATTGGTTTTTCTGAAATTATAAATTCAATAAATTTTTCAAAGTCATTTATTGTTGTATGTATTATGGTCATTTCTAATTCTTCATATTTCTTATTATCCATAGCAAATCTCCTTATAATATTAAAACTAATAAATTAAGTATAAATTTATTTGGATTTTAATTCAACTTTAAAATATCACAGTTTATTTTTGATATAATATCTTTAAAAAGGTGTGGAGTGAAAATGATAAGATATAGTTCTAATATTGATGATATTAATAATAAAGTTGTTGGTTTTATAACAGCAATATCAGATGGTGTAATTTCAGCATATATACCTCTTTTAGAAGTTTTGCCTAAATATCAAAATATGAAAATATGAGTTATAGAGGTTTATAGTATGCCAATGAGATTGTTATACCTTATTAGACATGGAGAACCAGAAGTTCAAGAAGGTCCAAGGCGTTGCATATCAAAAACAGATTTGCCACTTGGTAAAGCTGGCATTTATCAATCGGAACAGTTAAGCAAATGGTTAAAGGAGACTTTGGTAATATCCATATTTTCAAGCCCTTTAAAAAGATGTATACAAACTGCAGAAATTATGTCTAAAGGGCGGATTCCCATAACAATTTACGATAATTTACGTGAAATGGATGTAGGTGAGTGGGAAAACATGACATTTCAAGAAATAAAAACTAAGTATAGAGATCTATATGAAAAAAGAGGTGAATATCCATATATTGTGCCACCGCCAAATGGTGAAAGCTTTGAATGTGCAGGTAATAGATTAATAAACTGCTTGAGTGAAATTGCAAAAAATTCCAATGGAGATATTGCTGTTATAGCTCATAGCGGTGTAAATAAAGGAGCACTTTGTAAATTGCTTAATATTGAACCAAGTAACGTTTTAAATATTAGCCAGCCATATTGCTGCATCAACACTTTAAAGATTTTAGATGATGGTGGATTTGAGGTTTTATCTTTTGGTAAAAAACCAATTATTTGGCCAGATGAATTTGAACTAGATCAAATACTTAAAAAGTATTCTACACCTGAAGAAGTTAAGAGGCATTGTATAGCAGTAGGTGAAGTGGCTATGAAATTAGCATCTCAAATATCGTACATTAAAATAAACAAAGAATTGTTAAAGGCATCCTGTGAATTGCATGATTTAGCGAGACATTTAGAAGGTGATCATGTTAAAATAGGGGAGCAGATACTTATTAACGAAGGATACCCAGAAGTTGCTAAAATAGTGGCATTTCATCATGATATTACAAATGAAGCTGGAATTGAAGCAAAGCTTTTATATTTAGCTGATAAGTTAGTGCTTGGGACAACGAAAGTAACCCTTGAAGAACGATTTAAAGTGTCACGAGAAAAATGTACATCGCTTGAAGCTGTTAAGATCCACCAGCAAAGATTTTTAGCATCTAAGGAAATTATTGAGGATTATTGTTTAAATGTAGATATAACAAGGAGTTTATGAATAATTCATAAAAATATAGTTAAATATATTGAAATATAAAGTATTTAAAGTATAAAAGTACGGAAGTGAAATAAAAAAATGTATAGAGCATACAAAACAGAAATTGATCCTAGCAAAAAACAAGAAAAAATAATCAATATGACTATTGGGGTGTGTAGATTCATATACAATTTTTATATATCATATAACAAAAAAATATATGAAACATCTGGTAAATTTGTTTCTGGTGAAAGTTTTTCAAAATGGTTAAATAATGATTACATTCCAAGTAACCCAGAAAAATCATGGATAAAAGAAGTATCATCAAAAGCAGTAAAAAAAAGCATAATGAATGCAGACTCAGCATTTAGAGGATTTTTTAATAAAAAAACTAAGTTTCCAAGATATAAAAAGAAAAAAGATCAAGGTGTAAAGATGTATTTTGTAAAAACAGATGATAAATCAAAAATCCAATATGAAAGACATAAGATTAAAATACCAACAATAGGATTTGTAAAATTTAAGGAAAAGGGATATATACCACAAAATAAAATAATAAGAAGCGGGACGGTATCACAAAAAGCAGGAAGATATTATGTGTCAGCAATAATTGATGATGAAAAAGATCATTCATTTAAAGAAAAAAATGAAGGAATTGGAATAGATTTAGGAATAAATAACTTTGCAGTATGTTCAAATATAAAAGAACCATTTAAAAATATAAATAAGACAAAAAAAGTCAAAGGATTAGAAAAATACTTAAAAAGACAGCAAAGAAAGCTTTCAAGGAAATATGAAAGTTTAAAGAAAAGAAATAAAATTAAAAAAGGAGAAGCTACTAAACAAAATATTCAAAAGCAAGTAAGAAAAGTGCAAGTGACACATCAAAAGCTTAACAACATTAGAGAAAATCATGTAAATCAAGTTATAAATGAGATAGTGAAAACCAAGCCATCTCATATAACAATTGAAGATTTAAATGTTAAGGGAATGATGAAAAACAGGCATTTATCAAAAGCAATCCAAGGACAGAAGTTTTATGAATTTAGAAATAAATTAAAATATAAATGCAAAATTCATAAAATAGAGCTTAGGATAGTAGATAGGTTTTATCCATCATCAAAACTATGTTCAAAATGTGGATGCTTAAATAAAAATCTCAAACTAAAAGATAGGATATATAAA
>JAVBPD010000103.1:0-6251 GCA_031549885.1 Clostridiaceae bacterium | reverse complement strand
GAATTTTTGGATAAAGTATAATAATTTAATATAAAATAGTGTAAATTATAAGAGGCACTTTAAAATTGTTTATTCAATTTTGAAGTGCCTTTTATGAATATATTCCATCCTTTAATTCATATATTTATTAAAGAGGTAAGGGGGAGTATTATGTGAATACAAGGAAAAAAGATCATGATAAAAGCAAAAAGGGTGTTTTATATATTGCAGTGATTTTAAGCATACTTGTAGTATTTGCAATAGTGTTTAAAGATCAAATTTATCTTTTAAATTCTAAAACAAATTTAAAAGATTTAGAGGTTTCAAACAGCGTTGAATCCTTTAAAATACAAAGCACTGATTTAGTACATAATGAAAATCAAGTATTGAACAATTTTTTAGATATAAGAAGGTTTAACTTAACCCATGCCATATTATCTCACGAAATTGCCTGGCTTAAATATTATGATAAAACTGAAACTAAGGACAAAGTATCTGTATCAAATTTTAGTTTAAATGATAATGATTTAGTAAAAGATGCAAATAGCACAGCGACAAGTCAAGCTGATACAAATGTTTATAACCCTTCTTTAAAACAAGTGCTTGATAAAAATAAACCACAAGTATATATATATCATACTCATACTACAGAATCTTATTTTAACGTTTCTATTGACTTTAAAGATAGCAAAGAGAAAAAATACAATATATCTGGAGTGGGTCAAATTTTAAGTGAAATGTTAGAAAACGACTATGGAATTGCTACAAAGCAAGATGATGCTATACATAATGATGTATATGTTGGCTCTTATAAACACTCAAGAGAGGCATTGCAAAATGAATTAGCTTGCTATTCAGGTTATAAATTGATATTAGATATGCATAGAGATGCCAGCGATAATAAGAATGCTGAAACTATAAATATTAATGGAGAGAATGTAGCTAAAATAATGTTTGTTTTAGATATACAGCATGAGGGAGCAGAAAAAAATATTCAAATTACTAATGATTTAATTGCAATATCAAATAAGCTTTTTCCAGGGTTTTGTAAAGGAACTTACACTTACGATGGAGGTTCATCTTACTTTAATCAAGATTTAAGTGGAAATAATGTGTTAATTGAAGTTGGAGCAAATTGTAACACTTTAGAAGAAGCTAAAAACTCTCAAAAATATATTGCACGAATTATTGCTGAATATTTAAATAATAAGTAAAAAAGTTTGAGGGCAAGTTTATATGAAAAACGATAATAAACTAAATGTTAGATTGTATATTGCTTTAATATTATGCATTTTAATAATATTGACCATGGTTTTTAAAAATAAGTCATATACGGCTTCATCGAATGCTAAAAATACAAATAAAACTGGTTTTTTAAACAGGATTATTAAAACTAAAAATGATATTTCAAAGATCATATTGCAACAAGAATTAACCTGGATTAAATATTATGATAAACCTGTGCAGGAGGAAATTAAAGCAGTAGCCCCATTTAAATTAAATGATGAGAGCATAATAAAAAATGAAATGGAAATTAAAGCATCATCCATAGAAAGCGCTATGTTGAAAAAGAAACTTGATAAAAATAACCCTGAAGTATATGTATATTCAACTCATACAACAGAATCATTTTCAAGTTCATCACAAGATGATAATGTATCAAAACTTGGGGAGCTTTTATGCAAGGATCTAGAAGAAAATTATGGAATTGCATCAAAACATGATGACACAATACATAATACTGTATATGTTGGATCTTATAAACATTCACGGGAAGCTTTAGAAAATGAACTTGATAATTGCTCTTCATATAAATTAATAATAGACTTGCATAGAGACGAAGTAGGAGATAAAAAGGAAATCGTAACTGCAACAATAGATGGAGAAAGCACAGCAAAAGTCATGTTTGTAGATGACTTAAGCGTTGAAGGGATTTATGAAAATCAAAAAATTATGAATGATATGATAGTTTTATCAAATACGCTTTATCCTGGCTTTTGCAGAGGAAAATTTTCTTATGAATATTCTTCCAACCATTTTAATCAAGATATACAAGGAAATATTATATTAATAGAGGTTGGAGCTAGTTGTAATACATATGAAGAAGCGAAAAATTCTGTAAGCTATTTGGCAAAGATTATTGCCATGTATTTAAATGGCATGTAAAATTTAACATTAGCATTTTGTTATTTTTTCTGTGTATTTTATGCAAAATAAACACTTTTATTTTCAATATACAGTAAAATTTGTATATAAATATTTTTTTGGTAAAAAATAGATTTAAACTTATAAGGAGAATATTATGAGCGATTATTTAAAGGTTGAAAGAAGTATCTTAGTAAAAGAGGACAAGGAAAAAATATGGGCAATGCTTACTGAATCTGAATATACAAAAAAATATATGTTTAGCAGTGAAGTCATTACAGATTGGAAAGTAGGCAGTGAAATTAAGTGGACTGGAAAATTTTTAGGGCATAAAGTATATACAAAAGGAACTATTTTAGAGTATGTACCTTATGAGCATATTAAATATACAAGTTTTGATCCAAGTTTAGGAATTGAAGACACCTTTGAAAACTATTTAATTACTTCATATACACTGACTCAAAAGGATGATGGCATTGAAGTGAAATTTACCATTGAAAATTTTGGAGATAGCAAAGAAAAATATGAAGAATCGGCAAAGGGTGTAGATAAAGTAATCCTTCCAGGGTTTAAAAAGATTCTAAAGATGAGATGATGTATAATGTTTACATCATCTATTTTTTTTAGATAAATGGGAATACTTTTTGTATAAAAATTTAATTTAAAGGAGTATTTATGTTTAATTGTACTTATAACTATACATATAAGGAAAAAGAATTAAAAAAAGCTATATCAAATAAAAACCAATATTTAGGAACAATTTTAATTGCCATTATGCTTGCAGTTTCAATCTATGGCATAGTAGAGATGTTTTTAAAAAAAAGAGATATGTTTTTAATTGCATCTTTTATGATATTAAGCTTTCTTGCTTTAATTTTGCTTATCACATTAATAATTGGACTTATTAAAAATATTATGATTTATAAAAATTCTTTAGGAATAAATCAAATTGTAAAATTTGAAAATAACACTTTATATTATAGCTGTGGAAAAAATGAGTTTTCTATACCAGTAAAATATATTACAAAAATTAAAAAAACCAAATATTTCTATGTGTTTGAACTGGATTCAGAAGATATTAATGAGTATTTAATAAACCCTCAAATACCACATCGAGGAGTTAGGCTTCCAGATTTAGTGCTTTTAGCGAGGAAGTTAAATGTTAATTTAGAATTAATGTAATATTTTTAGTATAATAGAATAGTAAAAATATATTGGAGGACTTTATGTTATGATGGAAAAGGTTAAGGTTGGAGTTATAGGTTGTGGTGGAATAGCAGATGGTAAGCACTTGCCTGCACTTAAAAAATTAAAATCAGTTAAAATATCAGGATTATGTGATATCATAATAGAAAAAGCTCAAGATTTCAAAGAAAAATATGGAGATGAAGATACAAAAATATATACAGATTATAAAGAACTATTAGAAGATAAAACCATCGATGTGGTCTATGTTTGTACACCAAATAGTTCTCATGCTGAAATTTCAATAAAGGCCATGGAGTTTGGAAAACATGTAATGTGTGAAAAGCCTATGGCTAAAAACAGCAAAGAAGCAAGAGAAATGCTTGAGGCTTCAAAAAAATACAATAAAAAGCTCAATATAGCATACCAAAATAGGTATAAAAAAGAATCTGAGTTTTTGAAGAGGTATTGCAGTGATAATGGCTTAGGAGATATATATTTTGCAAAAGCTCATGCTTTAAGGAGGAGAGCCGTACCAACTTGGGGTGTGTTCTTAAATGAAGAAAAACAAGGCGGTGGGCCATTAATAGATATTGGAACTCATGCATTAGATTTAACACTTTGGCTTATGAATAATTACAAACCAAAAACTGTGCTTGGGCAAACATATCATAAATTAAACAATATTGAAAATGCTGCAAATGCTTTTGGATCGTGGGATCCTAAAAAGTTTACAGTAGAGGATTCAGCTTTTGGGATGATAATAATGGAAAATGGAGCTAGTATATTTTTAGAGTCAAGCTGGGCTTTAAATATAGCAGATTTTGGTGAAGCAAAATGTACATTGTGTGGAACAAAAGGAGGGGCTGACTTTAATAATGGCCTTAGAATAAATGGTGAAGAATATAGCAATCTTTATGTTAAAAAAATTGATGTAGGAACTAGCGGGGTGGATTTTTTTGGACCTAAAGCAGAGACTGAAGGCGAAATAGAATCTAGATTATTTATTGAAAGCGTTATAAATGACACTGAAACTTTTGTTAAACCAGAAGAGGCCCTTGTGGTAACTGAAATTTTAGAAGCAATTTACACATCTTCTAAAACTGGCGAAGCTGTAAATATGAGTAGTTTATAATAGAAAGGGGGAAATTTTATGAAATTAGGTGTTTTTACTGTACTTTTTTCTGATAAAAAATTTGAAGATATGCTTACATATGTGAAGGGCTCAGGTCTTTCATCTATTGAAATTGGAACTGGAGGATATCCTGGAAATAGCCATTGCAATTTAGATGAGCTTTTAAACTCTAAGAATAAAAGAGAGGAATATTTAAATCTAATAAATTCCAATGGCCTTTCAATTAGCGCTTTTAGCTGCCATGGGAACCCAATATCTCCAGATAAGGATTTTGCTAAAAAGAGTCATGAGGAATTTTATAAAACGGTTAAACTAGCAAGCCTTATGAATGTGCCTGTTGTAAATTGTTTTTCAGGAACTGCAGGGGATTCTGAAAATTCTAAGTATCCAAATTGGCCTACAGTTGCTTGGCCAAATGAGTATAGGGAAATTAAGAAGTGGCAATGGGAAGAAAAGCTAATACCCTATTGGAAAGAGCAAGGGGCATTTGCTAAAGAAAACAATGTTAAAATAGCTTTAGAACTTCATGGTGGATTTTTAGTTCACACTCCATATACTCTTTTAAAGTTGAGAGAAGAAGCTGGAGATTATATAGGTGCTAATTTAGACCCAAGTCATTTATGGTGGCAGGGAATAGATCCCGTTTCTGCAATTAAAATATTAGGATCTAAAAATGCTATTTTTCATTTTCATGCTAAAGATACCTATATAGATAAAGATAATGTTAATATGCATGGGTTGCTTGATGTGGAGCCTTATGATGATATAAAAAATAGAGCTTGGATCTTTAGAACTGTTGGATGTGGACACAGCTTGGATACTTGGTCAAATATTGTAAGCGCCCTTAAAACTTATGGATATGATTATATTTTAAGCATTGAACATGAGGATGCATTAATGTCTAGAGAAGAAGGGTTTAATAAAGCTGTTACAAATTTAAAATCAGTTATTATAAATGATAGCTTAGATAAAATGTGGTGGTCTTAATTTTAAGGGGACTACCCCTTTTTATTTGATTTTCCTAATATGCGTTAACTCCATACTTTAAAAAATTACAGTTAAGATGTTACTTTTTTAAAATATAAATTTTTAGACAAGAATTTGTTTTAAAAAAATGATCTTTAATTATCTTTAATTAATTTAAAACTAATTTAGGATTATTTGCGCAACAATAAAACCTTTCTTAATTAATTTTTTTAAAAAGGTTTAAACTCAAAACAAACATTCATATTTTTGGTTTATTTTAAATTAGAAAATATTTTAAAGAATTACTTTATGATTTCTCCTATTGTCATGGATTGTAATTTTTTAAGAAGTTTTTCGTCAATTATATTTTTCTCTATATAAAATCCCATCTCTTCTTCATTAACCCTAACTTTAAACACGTTGTTATATTTGCCCTTCATCTTATTTGCTGCAATTTTACTTGCTTCATTCTTTTTAAAAGATAACAAATGCTCAAGAAGTGGGTTTGCAATATCTCTGTGAACTTCTACAGTTATTTTTGTTTTCATTGGGGTTAATTCATCTACCATTTTTATCTTTTTTTCTAACTTTTCTATGGAGATATTGTTTTCGCTAGTCAATAGCTTTAATTTAAATATTGTATTTATTCCTTTTATCCCAAACCTCTCTAAGATATTTATTTGAGTTTCCTTTGACACCCTAGCAAGGTATAATGCTGCTCTTAGGGTAATCCTTTCTTCATATAATAAAGTGCGAGCAGGATCGCATAAATTCTTAACCTTTATAAAGTTAAAAACTGAAGACTGAGAAATTTCAAAGGTTTTAGCAAGTTCAACTCCTA
>JAVBPD010000038.1:0-5918 GCA_031549885.1 Clostridiaceae bacterium | reverse complement strand
TCATCTCCTTGATTTATTATCATTTTTGGTTCTGGTTTTATTACTTTTTTCTTTTTTGCCATAAATACTCCTTATAAAAATAATGCCTCATTTAATTATATGAGGTATCACTTTATAATATTTCTTTTTAATTATATTTTTGCTTTTTCTATTTATTTAATCCATAAATATTTAATTTTTATTAAAAAGCATATTTTAACTAAAATTTAATAAAATTCTAGTTAAAATATGTTATAATTAAATAGAATACATTTAAGGGGAGGATGTTTATGAGATTTTTTATAAAAAAACTTATAATTCCACTAATTATGATTTCAACTTTTCTATTTAATGTTAGCATAGTTAACGCTGAAACTTTGTATCGAGTTGCAGCTGGTTCTTTTAGCAATATTAACAATGCTACAAGGCAGTTAAACCTTGTAAAATCAAAAGGTTATTCTGACGCCTATATTAAAAGTGTAAATGGATTATATACTGTTTACATTGGTGCATTTAAAAATAAAGATGGTGCTACAAGTTTTGTGAATTCAGCCAAAAAATTAGGTATTGACTCTATTATTCATACTGTTAATGTTGAAGACGCCGTGGCACCAAAGAGAGAAAATAAGCAAGGACTTTCTTTTAAGCTTAAACAAAGTAGTGGCTATAAAGTAGATTTTAATTCACCCTGGGTAAAAGAAGCAAAAAGTGGACTTCAGGCTTGTATTAATGGAAAGGGACAGTATGCTATAGAAGAAGGGTTAGCTGATTTAGTAATTAAAGATAAGAATGGCAATATAAAAGTATATGAGCTTGTTGGAGATAAAACAAAATATACTCCTAAAAAAGTTAAGTGGATAGATGAAAATAATTTATTTTTAATAATTGGTTTTCCTTATGGAACAATTACAAGAGGTGGTGGAGCTTATATTTTAGACTTAACCACATTAAAGTTAGGTGAAGTTTATACGTCTAATTCAACAAAGCAAGAGGTTACTGACTTGAATTTAAACGGGAAAACACTTGAATTAAACATGAATATTTACACCGATGACAATTTTATGAATAGCATCGAAGATAAATGGACAATTTCTAATTTTGATACAAATTTAAGAAATAAAATGGAAATAAAAGATTCTAAAGGAAATGTAGTAGGGAACATTAACTAAAAAAAGTAGACCACCTAAAAATAGGTGGTCTATTTTAAAAAAAAGAAACTGAAACAACATTATTGTTACTTTCTTTAAAAAACGATTCAATTTTATACAGCTCTTTAAATCTCCACATATACAGTTTGAATTTAATCTCACCATTTACAACAATCTTATATCCATGGATTTTATTTGTATTAAATATTGATCCTTTAAAAGATTGAATATAGTCAATTTTACTGTAGTAGAAAATTTTGCTAAAAAATATTCTTTTAATAACCATGGCATTTTTATAAATAATTATACTATTATTTGTATACCAGATAGTAACACACAATATAAAAAACATAGAAATAATTTCAAGGCCGGAAATTGTAAGTCCTGAAAAACTATAATTCTTATTAAAATACTCCATGTCTTTATAGATATTAAATAAAATAATTATTTCTAGATAACAACCTAAGGCTAAAGAAATAAGCATATTAGGTTTTATAGTATAGAGTAGAGGACCTAAATCATTAGATATATATTTATTATTAAAAACCACCTTGAAGTTATTGTTTTTATTGTATTTTTTATAGGATATTAAAATTGCAATAATAATAATAATTCCAACAATTATCATAAGATAATATAGAAAATAATATAAAATATCCACCATGTTTTTAGATACCCCTTAATTATTAAAAATATTTGTCATTACAATTATTATACTATAAATACCTATATTTTCAGATGGTTTATAGGTATAATAATTCATTTTCTATAAAAATCTGAAAATCACCCCCCTTTATCTATAGGATGGCTATTGATAATAGGTTATTAAGTTTCTAAAATTAAATTAATATACTTAGCAAGGGTGTGATGGTTTTGGAAGATTATCTAGTTAAACTTGCAAACGTATCCAAATATTTTCCTGGAGTTATTGCTCTAGATAATGTTTCTTTTGATTTAAAAAAAGGTGAAGTCCATGCTCTTATTGGTGAAAACGGCGCTGGAAAGTCTACTCTTATGAAAATCATCAGTGGCATTTATGAAAGAGACTCTGGGGAGTTTTTTATTAATGGAAAAGAAACAAAAGAATTAACTCCTAAAAAAGCTCAAGAATTAGGAATTGCAATTATACATCAAGAGTTAAATATGTGTCAGCATTTAACTGTAGCTGAAAATATGTTTCTTGGGAGAGAAGATTCTAAATTTGGATATATTTTTAATAAAAAGTTAAATGAAAAAGCTAAGGAAATGCTTGATATATTTCATTTAGATATAGATCCTAGAACTGTAGTTGGCAAGCTTCCTGTGTCAAAGCAACAAATGGTTGAAATTGCAAAAGCTATTTCAACTAACGCAAAAATTATTATAATGGATGAGCCAACATCATCGTTAACAGAGAGAGAAATAGCAGATTTATTTGAAATTATAAGAAAGCTAAAAGCTTCTGGATGCTCTATTATTTATATTTCTCATAGGCTTGATGAATTAAAGCATATTGTAGACAGGGTTACTATTTTAAGGGATGGAAAATATGTTTTAACTAAAAATTTTAGTGATACTTCTATTGAAGAAATAATATCAAATATGGTTGGACGTGAGATAAAAGAAAAATATCCTAGAATTAATGTTGAAAAAGGAAAAAAAATACTTGAAGTTAAACACTTAAGTGCAGGGAATCTTGTGAAAGATATTTCATTTGAGCTATTTGAAGGAGAAACTATTGGGTTCGCTGGTTTAATAGGTGCAGGAAGGACAGAACTTGCACGAGCTTTATTTGGAGTAGATAAAATTGAAAGCGGTGAAGTTATTTTATTTAATGAAAAGATTTCAATAAAGTCTCCAATTGATGCAATTAAGCATGGAATTGTATGCGTTCCTGAGGATAGAAAAAAAGAAGGGCTATGTGTTAAATTAAACGTAAAAGAAAATATAGCTCTTGCAAATTTGGATACTCTTTGCAATTCCTTTGGCGTTTTAAATAGAAAAAAAGAGGTTGAAATTACAGATAAAGCTATTAATGATTTGATGATTAAAACTCCTTCTCAAAATCAAGATGTTATAAATTTATCTGGGGGAAATCAGCAAAAAATAGTTATCGGTAAGTGGCTTCTTAGAGATGCTAAAATTGTGATTTTTGATGAGCCAACAAGGGGCATAGATGTGGCAGCAAAGGTTGAGATTTACAATTTAATGAATAAATTAAAAAAAGAAGGCATTGGCGTCATGTTTATATCCTCTGAAATGCCTGAAATTTTAGGAATGAGCGACAGAGTTATTGTAATGTGCAATGGGTGCATTACTTGTGATATGGATATTAAAAAAGCGTCTCAAGAAAAAATAATGCAATGTGCTACTAAATTTGATAGCAAAAAAGAGGTGAGAGAAAATGCAGGATAATGCTAAATCAATTAATAAGTTCATTCATAGATTTATTTCATCAAGAGGTATGGGGCAAGTTATATCTGTTACGTGTGCTCTAATAATAATGATATTGGTATTTGGAATTATTAATCCTAGATTTTTCTCAGGTGAGAATACTACAAACCTTTTAAGGCAAGTAGCTCCAATTTTAATAATTGGAATTGGACAATCTTATGTTTTAATAACAGGTGGTATAGATTTATCTATTGGATCTGTAGCTGGAATGAGCTGTATGCTTTCTGCAACGCTGATGACAAGAGGAAAAATGGCTGCATTTCCAGCTGTTCTTGTAACCATGTTAGCTTGTTTGCTTATAGGATTTATAAATGGAATTCTTGTATCAAAATCAAAATTACCTGCTTTTATTGCAACTTTAGGCACTATGATAATTGCAAGGGGAATGGCCCAGCTTGTAAATGGAAATATGAATACAAATGGAATTAGCGCAGATGGATTTAGGCAGGTTTTTTATTATGGTAAAATAGGACCTCTTTATACTCCTATATGGATTGCAATTATACTTTTTGTTGTTTTTGCCTTTCTTTTATCTTTTACTAAAACTGGCAGGCATACTTATGCTATAGGAAGCAACTACGAAGCTGCGAAATTATCTGGTGTTAATGTGGTACTTGCAGAGACAAAGGTTTATGTATTTAGTTCATTTTTAGCATCTATAGTAGGGCTTATTTTAACAGCTCAAAGTGGCATGGGAAGCATGGATGCTGGTACTGGATATGAATTAAATGCAGTTGCCGCTTCTGTTATTGGTGGTGTAAGCACTATGGGTGGACAAGGGCTTTTGTTTGGAACAGTTATTGGATCATTTATTTGGGGTGTTTTAAATAATGGTCTTCAATTTGCAGGTGCACCGCTTGCACTTAGAAATTTAGTAATTGGTGTTGTAGTTATTATTTCTGTATTAATTGATAGAGTTGCAAGGGGAAATAAGATGTTTTCTAAAGGAATTTTTGGAAACGGATCTAAAAGTTCTAAAAAAAATCAAAATTTTAATAAATAATAGGAGGTATAAAATGAAAAGAAAATTATTATCATTAGCTGCAGTTACAATTTTAGGAATACTTACTTTATCTGGATGTACTGCTACAGATACAAACTCAAATACAACTACTGAAAATACAACAACGGCTCAAAATACAACAAGCGGTGAAGCATCAACTAGTTCTTCAGCAAAGGTTTATTTGATAACTATGGATAAAATGGATCAACATTGGGTTTCTGTTGATAATGGAGCAGCAGATATGGCTAAAGCTTTAGGATTGCAGTATAAATGGGATGCTCCTGATGTTAAAGATAATGCAAAACAAATTGAGTGTGTTAATAATGCTGTGGCAGATGGAGCTAATTTAATTTTACTTGCTGCAAATGACCCTGTAGCTATTTCTGAAGCTGTTAAAAATGCTAAAGATAAGGGTGTTAAGATTATTTATGTGGATTCTCCTGCTAATGAGGCAGCAATTGCAACATTATCAACAGATAATTATAATGCTGGAAAACTTGCTGGAGAAACTATGATAAAGGATTTAAAGGATGCTGGTGTTACCAGTGGTTCTATTGGTATTATTGGTGTAAATACAGCTACAAATTCTACTATGAATCGTGAAAATGGATTTAAAGATGCTATAAATGCAGCAGGTGGGTTTAAAATTTTGCAAACTGAATATAAAGATGGTAATGCGGCAGCTTCACAGGAAGCAGCTACTGGTTTTATAACTGGAAATAGCGATCTTGTAGGATTGTTTGGAACAAATGAAGGGTCAACTGTAGGCGTTGGAAATGCAATTAAAGCTGCTCCAGATAAAAAAATAGTTGGAGTTGGCTTTGACAAATCTGATTCTATTTTAGGACTCCTTCAAGATGGAAGCTTAAAAGCTGCAATGGCTCAAAATCCATATACAATGGGATTCTTAGGAATGGCTCAAGCTTATGCTGCTTTAAGTGGATACAGCACTGGTCCAGCTGTTATTGACACAGGAGTTTCTGTATTAATTAAACAATAATTTAAAATAGCCTTGTATCAAAAAAATAAGATACAAGGCTTTAATATTAAACGTCAACTACCCACCACTTAGCCTAACGGCTTGAAGTGGGGGCTTGCAACTCACTTACACGTAGTCAGAACGATATTAAATATCTCCTACCTCAAACGGTGGTTGCTATAGGCTGATTGACAACAGCCCAACACAACAAGTATACTCGCTATGCTCTAAGAGTGCCTGCACAATAATGTATAACATTATTAATATAACGGTTTTCTCTTAATTTAATTATAATTTATTAGTTGCCTAAAGGCAAGTGACAATTCCTCTCACTACCTAATGAGGTAGGAGTATCCTTGTCACATTTTAGATGAAT
>JAVBPD010000153.1:0-7811 GCA_031549885.1 Clostridiaceae bacterium | reverse complement strand
GATGGCTTGGTTTTCACTATCTCGTTTATAACTTGATTTACATGATTTTCTCTAATGTTGTTAAGCTTTTGATGTGTCACTTGCACTTTTTTTACTTGCTTTTGAATATTTTGTTTAGTAGCTTCTCCTTTCTCAATCTTATTTCTCTTTTTTAAACTTTCATATTTCCTTGAAAGCTTCCTTTGTTGCCTTTTTAAGTATTTTTCTAATCCTTTTACTTTTTTTGTCTTATTTATATTTTTAAATGGTTTTTCTATATTTGAACATACTGCAAAGTTATTTATTCCTAAATCTATTCCTATTCCTTCATTTTGTTCTTTAAATGAATGATCTTTTTCATCATCAATTATTGCTGACACATAATATCTTCCTGCTTTTTGTGAAACTGTGCCACTTCTTATTATTTTATTTTGTGGTATATATCCTTTTTCCTTAAATTTTACAAATCCTATTGTTGGTATTTTAATCTTATGCCTTTCATATTGGATTTTTACTTTATCATCTGTTTTTACAAAATACATCTTTATACCTTGATCTTTTTTCTTTTTATATCTTGGAAATTTGCTTTTTTTATTAAAAAATCCTCTAAATGCTGCATCTGCATTCATTATGCTTTTTTTTACTGCTTTTGATGATACTTCTTTTATCCATGATTTTTCCGGGTTACTTGGAATGTAATTATTATTTAACCATTTTGAAAAATCATTACCAGAGATAAATTTACCAGATGTTTCATATATTTTTTTGTTATGTGATATATAAAAATTGTATATGAATCTACACACTCCAATAGTCATATTGATTACTTTCCCTTGCTTGTTGTTAGGATCAATTTCTGTTTTGTATGCTCTATACATTTTTTTATTTCACTTCCGTACTTTTATACTTTAAATACTTTATATTATATTTGAATATATTTAACTATATTTTTATGAGTTATTCATAACCTCCTTTGAGATTTTATATTATAAATATAGGTAGGATACTAGGTTTAAGGAGTAAAAATCCCCATTTTCATATTGTACATAAAAATAAAGAATTAAAATAAGGATAATAAATGCTAAAATAATAAGCAGAGTAATCTTAATTTTGCTGTAAGGATATTTACCCGTAATTTGGCCGTTTTCACCATTTATTACATAAGTATATACTTTTCCAGCATAACTATAGCCAGATATCCAAACAGGAAAAAGAACATGTTTAAATTTAACATTTGAATACTCTGTATTAACATGTATTCCACTGACCTCATCATACCTTGTTAAAACACGCCTAGTAATTTCAGCCATAATATCATCATACATTTTTTGTTTAGCAAAATCAAACCCTTCGTCAGGTTCTACGCTATATTTTTCAGCTTGAAATCCAGATAAATAAACAGTTTCAAAGGGTTTTAATGCCCTTGTGTTAAAGGACTCAACCCTATTTACTAGAATGCCATGGCTTGATCCTGCAAAAACTAAAACATCATCAAAAGATAAATTAAAACTGCCATTAACAGGGTACCATCTAACTCTTCTTTCTTTTCTTTCATCTTTTCCAGATCCTACTGTAACATAATAAACTTCTCCACCTTGGGCTGTAAAATTGTTAAAAGTATTTGAATCATAAGTCCAATAGGGAATATAAATAGATTGAAGTTTATCAAGCTGATACATATTCTTTAATTTATTTGGAGCAAGATAACGCCTTTTAATCCAATTTGAAAAGATCATATTTGCTTTGTTTTTATCAATAGAAAAAGGTATAATGCCTTCAGGCTTAACTCCCGCCATTTGTTTACTTTCAAGTACATGGGAAGACCCACAATAACCACATGTTATAGAAGTTATTTCTTTTGGCACAGTAATTTCAGCACCGCAAGCACCGCATTTTACAACATGAGCAAAACTATTCCAATCTACATTTGCTTTTTCAATATTTTGTTTATTAAAATCATATTCATGGATTACTTTATTGCCAGAATCAATGGCTTGAACATTTCCACAATTAGGGCACTTCATTTGTTGTGATGTAATATCAAATTGCATGATACCGCCACAACTTTTGCAATAAAAAACTCTTTCATTATCATCAGCATTAATATTTGTATTATTGCTACCCATACTCATGCACTCCATTATTTTAAAAGAGCCTATAACTAACAAATACAGGCTCTTTAATAAATTATTCTTTATTTAGTTTTTAATCATTTACGGAAGAGTCGTCTGTATGATAATAATTAGCTGAATCTTCAGTTTCCTTAGAAGAGTTTGTAGAATTATTATTTTTACCTTTATCTTTATTAACCTTTGCTTTAAGCAAAGCAAGTTCGTCATCAACTGAAGAGGAATCTGTATCATATTTGCTCTTTAAATCTTCAACAGAAAAACTACTTCCTTTATTTAATTCATCCATAGCATTTGCTTCATCAAGCATTCTTGCTGCTTTTTCTTCCATTCTATCAAATGCAGATATATTTCCTTTAGCACTGTCAACGCTTTGACCAATTTTGTTTATTGTGCTTTGAGTTTTAGCAACTGCAACTTTTGCTTTAATGCTATCTCTTCTAGCGTTTAAATCGTTTATTTGCTCAACTAATTTATCATGCATTTGTCTCATTTTATCTGCATTGTCTTTTGCAGCATCATGTGCTAATTTTAAGCTTTGCTGTTTATTTATAAGGGTAGATTTTTGTTTTAAAAACTGCTTAGCGTCATTATCGTTGCCAGCAGCAACTGCCCTTTCAGCATATGTTTGCATTTTATCTATATCAGCGGTGCACTCATCAAGCTCTCTTTGAGATCTTTTTTCTTCAGCGATAACACCAGCAGCTTCGGCTTTAACTTTTCCCAAATCGTCATTTAAATTTCTAAGTAGTTGGTCTACCATCTTTGAAGGATCTTCCATTTTATCAAGAGCAGCGTTTATGTTTGAAGACATGATTTCCTTAAATCTTGATAATATACCCATAATTACTATAACCTCCTAAAAAAAGTTTTATAGAATTTAAAAATAAATTGTAAACCTTAATATTTATACAATGTACAACTTAATTTTATATTTATTTAAACTAATAGTCAATAAACTTAATTGTTATATATTTATAAACAATTAATATTTAAACTAAAATTTAGGGAAATTGCGTGGTATTCTATCCTTAATATAATTAATAGATTGATTTTTTAAATTATTTTGAGCATTTTTAATTGTAGTTTTAATTTTGCTAAGAGGATATTCTCCATGAATTTTTCCATTTTCGCCATTTATTGAAAAATTATAAATTTGGCCGTTAAAGCTATACTTACCAATCCAAAATGGCAGTAAAATATGATAAAATTTAACATTGTTATAGTTTACATTAGTTGAAGCAATTTCACATTCTCTAAAATCCTTTAAAATCCTTTTGTTTATTTCTTCATACAAAATGAGGTTAATCTTTGACTTTGCATACTCAAAACAACACAAAGGATCATCGCTGTATTTTATGGCAGAAAAGCCATTTAAATAGACAAAATTAAATGGTTTAAGTTTTTTAAAATCAAAATGCTCTAATTTATAAATAAAATCAAGGCGGTTTACATCTGCATTTATGGCGGTATTTTGAAAATAGTTTTCAATAGTTCCATTTAAATTGTGCCATTTAATAAACCTCTCCTTGCTGGCCTTATGTTCATCTCCAACCGTTTTAAAAAAAACTTCACCTCCTGATGCACTATACCTACAAATTATATGACAATCATAATTCCAATAAGGAGCATAGGTTTTAGATAAATCAATTAGTTTGTAATCTTTTTTTAAGCTTGATATTGCATCTTCAATGGAATTAATCCAATTTTTAAAAATTAAAACTGCATCGTTATATGTTATTTCAAAAGGTAGAATGCTCTCAGGCTTTATAAAATTAGAATCTATATTTGAAAGTAATAAATTAGTGGAGCAATAAGAGCAAGAAACACAAAATGCATTTTTAGGAACTGTTATTTTAGAGCCACAACTTGAGCACTCTATTACATGGGAAGGTTGCTCATTTTTTAAAACTTTTATGCTATCTTTATTTAAGTTGTATTTGTTAATATTATTAGTTATAGAAATAGGGGAAATGCTGTTGCATTTAGTGCATCTTATTTCTTTGGATGAGATATCGTATTTAAATGTTCCGCCACAGGAGTTGCAAGTAAAATCTCTATTATTTATCATATTTAAAATCCACCTTAAAAAAATATATAAATATTTTATCACCTTTTACTTTAGTTTTGTATATATTAATATTGGCAGTAAGATGCCAAACTATTAATAGTAACTAAGAAAACTAAGGAATATTTGAATGATAGGCAAATTAAGTGAAATATATGTGAGAAAACGCATCTTGATGAATACAATTTTGCCAGTACAAATTCAGTTGGTAAAATGCTAATATCTAACCCAAAATCAATTCTGAATACTTTAGTTTATTTGCTTTTTGCAAGTGTTGCGGATAAGGTAAGTATTAGTTTTTAATTTTTATTAATAAACGGTGACAAAAGAAAAATGTTTAAAGGACGCTCACAATGACGCTAGCATGGGTTATATACAAGCTTTATCTGATACAATATTAGCAGAAGATACAAAAATTAAAGCATTTAAACCAATACAATTAACACGAAGCATGATTAAATTATTAATTTATTATAGAGTTCATGAAGTAAATTCATGGGCTCATTTTTATAATTAAAAAGCATCACTTGATTAAAATGTCCAAATGATGCTTTTTATATGTAAATTTTATTTTACTGTTACATAAACGGTTTTGCTAACTTTAACACCGTTTGATCCAGTTGAAATGTAAGTGATAGGATATGTGCCAGGTACTTTAGTGTTAACTTTACCTTGGGCTGTTATTTTCTTTATATTTTTGCCTTTTCCGCCATTATCAGTAGCTTTAATATTTTTCAATACTTTAAAGGAGCTTCCTTGTTTAACAGTTATATTTTCAGCATTAATAACCACGTTTGCTTTATTGTTTATAGGAGTTCCTGATGTAGTAATGATAGGAGTGCTGGAGCTAGTGTAGGTGGTCGAACTTGTGGTGTTGGTGTTATATCCATAGCCTAAATCAGTACTAGTACTATTTGAGCTTGTTGTATTATACCATAAATCATCATAATTATAGGATGATGAATAATAAGATGTTGTGTTTGGAGCTGATGGCGGTACCAAACATTTTCTCAATAATGGAAGGCAGATTCAGCCATATTACCAAAATTGGGATTGGTGTCGTATTTCTATAAATACAAATGTGTTAAATGAAACTATTCCTAAACAATCTTATAATTATGTTATGACACTTGCTTGTCATGAGATAGGACATTGTATTGGATTAAATCATGTAAATAATTCATATGCTGTAATGAGCCTAGATCCAATAGAGAGAAAAGTAAGTATTCCAAATTATGATGACATCAATGGATGTAATTATTTATATCCATAAATAAAAAAGCTTCAGGTTTTTTTACTTTCCTGAAGCTTTATTTGCATTAAATTAAAATGTTAAATGAACAAAATCATATGGGTTATCAAGATTTGTGCTTATTCCAATATATGCTTCTGTAGCTTTTGAACTTATTTGATAAACTATCTCTCCAGTCATAGTATCACCAGGAGCAATATCTCTATCTACAGCAGCATTATTGGGCACGATTCCCATTTCACAGCTCTTTCCTTTTGTATCAAATAAATCAAAATTTAATATTGAACTAATGGTTAAACTATCTGTTGAATTATTTGTTATGCTAACATTTATGAATATGTATTTATTTCCATTTTTGGGATTTTTATAGTCATTTGATGTTTCAATTCTAACGCTATTAACAATAGAGATTATATCAGATTGCTTTATTTCTTGTCCAATTTGAAGGCTTCTATCTTTTAATACCTTAACATCAACGCTTTCGTTTTTATTGTGAGAAAGAGCATAATTAGCATTATTATCATCAGTAGCATTTGAACTATTACTATTTGTGCAACCAAACATAGTAGTTATTGATAAAAGAATAAATAACAGATTAATAATTTTTTTAAAGTTTTTCATTTTTTACTTTTACCTCTATCTAATTGATTTACATAGATAAGGTCTTAATCAAAATTTAAATGTATATAATCAACCTTACCATTAGAAATTGTATTGACTTCAAGGTCAGCCTCTTTAGCCTCTTTGTTAACCTCATAAGCAATTTCACCTGTAACTTTATTACCTGGATTTATTACTCCATCTACAATTCCTTTTGTTTCAATAAATAATGAATTGCAGCTTACTTCATCCATATCATACAAAGCGAAATTTGTTTCAGCATTAATAGGAAGATCTGCAGCAGAATTATTTGTAATTGTTATTTCTACAAAAATGACTTTATTACCATCACTTGATGATTGAACAGAGCTATCTTGTCTAACTTTATTTACAACAATAGATACATCGTTTTGAATAAGATTATCGCCTATTTTATAAGTTTTATTTTCAGCACTATTTGTTTCATTTGAACTATTTGATTCACTACCTGATGTAGTACTTGATGTGGTATTAGTATCAGGTTGCCCGGTGGAACTAATTGTGTTTGCTGTTGTAGTATTGCTTGAATTATTTGCCGCATTATTAGAACAACTGCTCAATGTTATAATACTAGTTGTTAAAATTAAGGAAGATAAAAACATCCTTAATTTTTTTTGCTTATTTGTGTAATTCTTAATTTTAATCATAATTAAACCCCAATCTTGTAATTATTATGTTATTCAATATAATAATACAATATTAGAATGAGTTTAACAATAAATCTGTTTTGTTTTTTAAATAAATTGTACTAGATTATATAATCAAAATATATTATAAAACTTTGAATACTTTTAATATAAAGCATAATAATATAAAACATTACCATTTTAACCTATTGATAAGGATAATTCAATAATATATGTAAAATTTGTATTTTATAATATATTATTTATAAATAATACATTTTATTTAAAATATACTTAATAAATACAATAAAAAATACTATATATAGTAATAATACAAACACAAAAGCCAAAAATGCAGTTATTTATGCTAAAGACAAAACTGTTAAAGTTGGAAGTAGCTTTAATCTTAAAAGTAACGTTACAGCCAAAGATAACGCAGGAAATGGGAAAGACCTTACAAAGAAAGTAACAGTTTCTGGAAAAATTAATACTTCAAAAGTTGGAAAATTCACATTAAACTATAGCGTTCAAGGGGAAAATGGGAAAATAGTCACAAAAAAAGTCACAGTTTCAGTTAAGTAATATTTTTATAAAATATAAAAAATCGGTTGTTTTATTATACTATTCATGCTATAATAAATCATGAAAGAATAACTTTATATTTAACATGTACAGGGGAGAAGTTTAGCAAGAACATGTCTGTTCAATATAAAACAACTTATTGCAGAAAGTTTGTGTCTTCAAGGTAATAGAGTAAAAAAAAAGAACTAAAAAAGACACTAATAAAAGTTTACTATAAACCATATGTTTACTAAAATTTAGATATGGAAAATATATTTCTTGACTAAATAATTTTATAAAAAAGGGGCTGTCGCACTAAAAAATAAAGGTAGCCTTAAATAAAAAAACAAAAAAAGTTAAAGAGTCGGGTTTAAAAATCCGACTCTTTTATGTAAAATATAAATATCATGAAAAAATTAAATATTTTACAAAAAGATTATACTATTAATGGAAACTTTAATCAATTAAAAAATTCAAATAATTTAAATATAGAATGCATGATACCAGCAAATGATTCAGTGCGTTTGTTAAGTCAGTTAGTGGAGGAGATGGATTTA
>JAVBPD010000053.1:0-7928 GCA_031549885.1 Clostridiaceae bacterium | reverse complement strand
CTCCATCTGCACTGTTGTCGAAAAATGGAGTAAACTTTTTTAGTTCTAAAGCCAAGGTCTTATGAATATATTTATAAGTTACCTTTAAATTAGAACCATTATTTATTTTTCAAAGGTCATTAAACTTTTAAAACTTCACTTAATTCTCTTGAACATACCTTTTCAATGATTTCTTTGTTTAAAAAATTATGCTTAACATAAAATTTCATATGCTCTTCATCTAGTTTAACTTTAACCATACTTTTTAATCTTTTCTCATTATATTTATTTGAAAAATTAGTATGGATGTAGTCCTTAAAATCAAATATTACACCAAAGAATTTCTCTAAAACTTCTTTGTTTAATTCGATATTTATGCTTGTATTAAAAGGTACAAAATCCTTTATAAATTCAATTTTGTTCTTTATCTCATTTAATGAAGCGCTTCCATTTCTAGTTAATACTTTTAATTTATATGTTGCATTTATATCCTCAAGTGATACATTTTCTAATATATAAAGCTGATTTTCATGGCTTAATTTAGATAGCTTCCTTGCTGATTTAAGCTTTAACTTCTTCTCATAAACAAGGGTTATAGCTTCTTTGCACAATCTGTTTAAAGTAAGATAGTTAAAAACTGTAGCCTGACTTATAGAAAATTCCTTTGATATAGTTTCAGCTATATTTATGTCGTTTCTGTATAATTTTGTCCTTTTTAAAATCTCATATTTTTCTAAAATAGCTTTAATGTAGACTTCTTGAGACATTGTTCTGTAATTTAAATTTGAATCTATTATGAGGCTTCTTTCAAAATATTCATCTATATCAGCATCTAATATAAAGCATGGAGCATATTTAAACCTCTCTTCTCTTTTTTGCTCATATATATTTTTTAGAGCCAAAAATCTTGAATTTCCCGAAATTATTTCATACTTCCCATTTTCTCTAATTTTTACAACTAAAGGGCTTAAAATTCCTATTGATTCTATTGAGGAAATTAAGTTTAATAGCTCTAATTCCTTTGGTTTGTCAAAATATGACCAACCTGTATCTGATTTTTGTAGGTTATTCATGTCGATATATTCAAACCTTTTAAATAAATCAATTCCATTTGAAAAGGTATCAACCCTTTTTTTCATGACCTTTTCTTTTACCTTGCGAGAATTTTCCTGTTCTTCTAAAGAAAGGGAAGATACCCTTAAGTTTAAAACTTCATAAGTTGTGGTAATAGATGTGTTTTTAAGCCTATGATGTGGCAGTAAATCATCTCCACATGTTGCTGCCATTCTATCATTTATATGACCCATATTAGTCTCCCATCAATTATTAATATTTAATATATATGTATATTGATTTAAAAAAATGAGCCCATAGAATAAAATCTATGAGCTATGGCATTTTGCTTGTGGTGAATACCAAATCATTTTTAAAAATAATCCATGTGGTTACTGTTTGAGCTTTTGAATATCAGTTAAAATACAGAAGTCATCATTTATTTTGATTACTGTGAGGATAAACAATCTTAAGAAGAACATATAGTTTTCATTGTGGTTTTCATCGGGAGGCTGTATATGAATATACTTGTTCCTTAAATCCAATCCGTTATTGAATTGAGATTTATTTAAGAAATAATTAACGTATGCTTGCTCAGGTCTGGAAAATAATGAACTCTCAAATTCAATAATTTTATTCTCATTCATTTGGTCCATTATTTTACGAACAGTCTTTGGGTATTTCCAATAACTAATTACTTCATTGAAATATAAATCTTTAAGAATATGAATAGCTTCTTTACTACGAAATATTACATCGTCCTCATTATCTAGCAAAAGATATCCATGCTCAAAAAGCCAGTCAAGTTTAGAATGCTGATATGACTCAAAGTCATTTTTCTTGAGTTTGGTTTTACTTAGTAACTCAAAGAAATTAGTATAAGAATCACCAGCTTTATCATTATAACCTAATCCACTTTGATCTGAAAACAATAAGAAAGTTACGTTGCAATATTCATCTCCAGTTCCGTATGCATATTTTTTTCCAAATTTTTCTTTAATTAGCGATGGAATATTATTATACATAATGTGCTCGGATTTAATATTCAATAGTTCAAAATTGATTTCACCTTCTTCGACATATAAGGAAAATTGTTTGAGTACTGATTCCATTGCAGGCATAATACTTGTACATTTTTCCAATAGAGTTGAATAATGCGAAGGCAGAAAAACCTGAAATCCATTAACATTAAATTCTGATGGTATATATTCTTGAAAAAACCATTCGATTATTTCTTCTAGCCGAATACCTATGCTAAATAACGTATTATAATAACCTTCGATTTGGAAAAGAGATAAAATATTCATAGTATCGAACGCAATACCTTTTATGTATGCATTTTTTGATGAGATAAACACAAATCTTTCAAGCACACTCATTTCGTTAAACTTGTTGACCATAAGCCATCGCATTTGCAAATCTGTATAATTAAACAGATAAATGAAATTATTTAGCAAGGTAGGATAATCTAAGTTATCAATAATCCACTTTTTACTATAGCTTGCTCTAGTTGATAATCCGTTTTGATCAAAGATAAGTTCTTCATCTTGTGATTCTGAAAAAGCAACATATATTTCCACAGGTATGCTTGAATTGCTAGATGAATACTTTTTTTCCTCCATATCTGACTTTTTCTTTGCTTTTAAGCATACCCGAGGTGATACTTCTATTTTATTTTTATTGCTTTGTATATTTCCTATAAGCCTTAAATAGTTAATATTTGGATTGTCACTTTCTATATAATTGCAAATAATAGCTTCTTTATCGACATTGCTCAGTTCTTTAGGAAAGAATAAGGGCGGTCTTTGGCTAATATGTCTTACTTCATATTCATTAAGCAGTAATTCTGCCAAGTTGATATTATCCATCATGTAATTTCTTAAAGCTTCCCCAAAGGATTTTGATATTTGTTTATGTTGCAATATCTCATATAATTTTGGTTTTGACGCAAGTAGAAATGATTTAAAGGTTGTCTTGGAAATTACATTATATATCTTAAATTTATCAAATAGCTCCCAAAAATCAGAAAAATAAATTTTATCGAGACTCTGATAAATCAATAGAAAATTGGAATCATTTATGGATTTGAATTGTCTTGCAGTTTCTTCCATAATCACATTCTTATAAGAACAAATCTCATCTTCTGTCCATTTTATTAAGAATATCTTATCAGCAAAAAATTTCCCTATATTAAACAACTCAATAACATCATTTATTTCATGCGATCCTCCAACCACATATTCTTTGAGCATCTTTTCAGCATTTTGTAAATGTATTCCATAATACACATCAGTAGCTGAATAATACTTTACTCGTCTACGAACATCTGTCACTTTAGAAATATCCCCCCTTGAATAGAATTTTTAGAAAAGTAATATAATTTTTATCCCATTATACCATTGTTTATTTTAACCTAAAACAGGAAAGAACCATGAATTATTTTGCAGTTGTTAAATACAAAAATGAGCCCATAGAATAAAATCTATGAGCTCTTATAGTATAAATAAATTAAAAGTCCAATGTTTCATCAGTTGTAACAGACTTAACACATTCTATTAGCCTTATTGGCTTATTTCCGTTAATCTTTGTATTTTTTTCTAATATGATGTCAGATAAAGCTTGTATATCTTCAATACTAGCATCACTATGAACATCTCTTATAGTTATTGTCCCTTCTTTTCCATTTTCTAATTCGTATTTAAAACTAATGTTTACCTTATCCATATTACACCTCTGATAATAAATAAATTAAAGCGTCTTCAATAGATTTTGGGTTAGATATTAATATTTTACCAACTGCACTTGCAACAGCAAAGTTATCTTCATCAGATGCATCTTCTGACATAAAATTTAAGTTTTGTTTTTTCTTCAATACTTTTCCATCATCAGATAAATATTCATAACTTACAGACAATGTGCTTGATTTTAAATTTTTGTTGACCATTTCCATTTCCTTTCATTTGTATTATTAATTAGCATCTTAGTGCTAATACTAATATATGAGAAAAGTCAAAAAAGGTGATAATATTTAAAATATTTTTGTTTTTTGTTTATAAATATATAATAATTAAGATTATTGGATGTTAGTTTTAGTGAATATAAAATAATTTGACAAATAATATAATAAATGTTAGAGAGTAAGCGGCTACTTACTCTCTTTACTTTAGATAATATCTAATTATATTTTTATTTATTTAATATCCAACCAACTATTCGACCACAACATGGACAACATACAGGTACACATTCTGGTGATGGTGCTATTGGTACTTCTGGAGAAGTTATAGGAGCTAGTGGTGGAGCTGGAATCATATTAGTTGTTTTTTCTGGTTCTAATAGTTTTTCACATTCTTTAACTGTTATAGTTCTAACCTCTTCTGCTGTCATACCATATTGATCTTTAACCCTGTAAGTTATAGTGTATGTCCCTGGGACAGCTGTGTTAAATTTACCGTAGGTTGTTACATATTTAGTAATATCGTCACCATTTCCATTATTTTCAAAGGCTTTAACCCCTTTCATTATTTTAAAGTTATCATTTACACAAATAGTTAAATCTTTAGCTTTTATAATTGGAGGTTTAGTTTTTTTAACTTTAATTTTTGTTGAAGTAGATGTTGTTTCATTTGCTATGGTAGATGGTATTTCACTTATTATAGTAGATAAGGTTCCATTTGGAGTATATTGTGTATTACGATCTGAAGGCTCTGGTGTTGGTATTGGTGGTTCAGGGGTTGATGCAGACATATAGAAAAAATTATTGCCATCACTATATAATTGGTCAAACGTTTGATCATTTGCGTTATAAGCAATAACAGCTCCATTGCTGCCACAGTCTGAGCATATTAATATCCCATATACACGTCCATCTACCAGTTTACTATGGAAATCATTTCCTGAAATAGTAGCTATAGAATTCATAACTCTAATACAAGTCTTTTGATAATCACTTAAAAATTTATTATCTTGAACTGTTACATTTATTGTTGAAGCAGTTCCATAAAGTGTCATAGAATAACCATTTGCTGTTTCATAACTAGGATAAAAAGTATTTCCTTTTATAATAGTACCATCATTATCAATGCCACAGTCCCTAAAGAAATTATCATAAAATTTATTTCCTTGAACTAGCATGCCATCAATACCAGGGTTAATAAAAAATGGTCTAAATCCTGTTCCATTGGCAGCTTTAAACGTGTTTCCAATTAAATTTATATCTGTGTTGTTCCCATTGTAATATGTTGTAAATCCCATTGTTTGATCGATATTAAAGCAATCTTCATCTGGATTATTTCCAACTAAAATAGTATTATTTGATACTGTTGCATGTTCAACACCCGGTTGTATAGAAACGTTTACACATATTTCTTCATAAGAATTATTTGAATTATCAAATCCTTTAATTTGAAATCCGTCTAAAGTCACATTGTTTGCAGCAATACCAACACCATGCCAAGGAGTAACAGGTATAGAATCTTTTGACAATTGAATTACTACATTACCATTCCCTTTAAGAGTTATAGGATAATCAATATTGAAGCCTCCATTTATAGTAGTTTGAGGAGAAAATTCTAATATCCCATTTTGATTTTGTTTAATGAGCAGTTCAATATCTTCGCCAGTATAGTTGCCTGAAGGAACAGGTACTGCAAAAGCTAATGATGAACTTAAAAGAATAGTTACAAGTAAAAAAATAAAAGTAATAAATATTTTCTGTAATTTTATCATGTCATGACCCCCCAATGTAAAAATATATCAAAAACAAAAAAGAGTAAAAGGAATCAAAAAATATATTCTTGATTCCTCTTTTATTTTATTAAATTTAATACTATTATTTACCAACAGTTATTTCTATAGTTTTAGAAACAGTTTTACCATTTGTTCCAGTTACTTTGTATGTAAGTTTATATGTACCTTCTTTTGAGGTATTGACTGTACCAGAAACAGTAACTTTTTTAGTTATATCATTACCTTTTCCACCATTATCAGCAGCCTTAACACCTTTCATGAAGTTAAAGGATGAATTTAATTTAACTGATTTGTTTTTTGCAGTAATAACTGCATCTTTTTTAGAAGAGTCGTTTTTAGTTGTTGTGTCTGTACCTGATTCTGAAGAGTCAGCATCAGCAGTAGTTTTGTTTGATGATTTTGACGTGGTATTATCATCTGTATCATAAACTATAGTTGAACAACCAGCAGCTTTGTAATAGGCTTTTAGGGATTGTAGAAAGCTTGCATAGTCTGATAAAAATTTGCTTACTCCATCTAATGATGATTTAATTGTATCAAAAGATGGATCCAATTTAGTACCTATTTTTATAATATAATATTTTGTGTTATACCCTATTTGTTTATCATTTACAACAAAAAATAGATCACTAAAGCTATCAGGTGCTTTAAATGAAGCATTATCTACAAATTTATTTGCCTTATCAGTATTAATATTTAATTTTATATCTCCAACAGATGCATCAGAAAGTAAGTTTTCTATTTTATTATAAGTGTCAAGCGAACTTCCTTCAAACCTTACTAAACTAACTTTATTAACACCCTCTTCTGTAAAAAAACCTGATTCTGGAACTCTAGTATTTATTAGAATTGGTGGTGTTGTAGCTTTTGTTGGAGTTTCAGTATATATGAATTTTAATGTAGTTATTTTTTCAGAAGCTTCTTTTGCAGCTTCTATAGCTTTGTCTAAAGTTTTTTCCTTGATACATTGAGATGTAAATCTATCGGCAACATAAATAGAGAGTTCATTAAATATTTTAGCTTTCGAGTAAATATTTGCATATTCTACAGTAGCTTGAGTTAGTATAGGGACTTGAACATCTGTAGCTAAAGCTGTAGTAGAATATGTAGAATACAAAGTAGCAGAAAGTGTAATAATAGATATGACTTTTAACATTTTTTTTGAAAATTTCATTATTTGTTCCCCCTTTATTTCATTATAATTTTATTTAAACTTAAAATCAACAATTTAGTTTGTTTTAAATAATATATTTTAGAGAATTTTTTAAAAATGCTTAACCAGATGATCATTAAATATAACAATATACCAATAAAGCTATTATAGTAACTCAACATTTTTTCAAATAAATGTTGAGATCAAAGTATAAATATTCATTTATATTAATATATAAATATAGAAAAAAATAGGACAAAACCTATTGTTCACATTCAATGTATAAATAAAATCATACATTTTAGTTTGGTTTTATCCTATTAAATCTTCATTATATCTATAAAATCAATATAACTATATAACTTAGCTTGTTTAAAATATTTGTGTTTAATCTAACTTTATATTATAAACCACATGATCTGTTATTGTAACTTCATATGATCTTTAAATGTTTATATTGTATTATCTTCTACTATTTCATTTAATAATGTTTCTGGTATATTGTTTTGTTCTTCAGCTTTAATTGAATCTTCTATTTTTTCATTTGGTAATGTTTCTGGTGTAGTGTTTTGTTCTACAGCTTCAATTGAATCTTCTACTTTTTCATTTGCTGATGTTTCTGTTATATTATCTTGCTTTTTATTTTTCTTTACATTTTCAGTTTCAGTCTCATTGTTTTGTTCTACAGCCTCAATAGCTTCAATTGGATTTTCTACTTTTTCATTTGCTAATGAATCTGATGACATCATTAATGGTGTTGCTCCATCTACATGTAAAGCAAAAGTTTTTGAATCTATGGCTCCCGAACTATCTCTTACATTTACTGTTATTTTTAATTCTCCTGCTGTATTTAGGGTACCTTGAAGCACTCCACTCTTCATGCTTAGTCCATATTTTGGATCACTAAGTGAAAATACATATGGTGCTGTTCCTCCTGTTATATCTATTTTTTGACTATAAGCTATACCCTTTGTTCCATTTTGTAATGTTTCTG